>NZ_JAVRCK010000009.1:0-147431 GCF_034530815.1 Nostoc sp. DedSLP03 | reverse complement strand
GTCTCTGACTCAATGTCTGGCTGGAGGCAGAGCCTCTAATAAGCCATTCCCAGTCGGAGACTGGAAACGAGAAGTGAGAGAACAATCGGAAAATCAAGCTTTTTCCGACTTGTGTATACACCGTAGGCCCCTCTCCTAGTGGTTTAGCAAACCACACTTTAAGTTGTCACCAATAGCCGGAGGCTGGGAACGAGGTAAGACATTGCCATGAAAATTAGCTGCTAGTGGAAGCGCTTGCCCTTTCTTTTACAACTTCAGCTTTTTTGTTATCAATGGGAATTGCACAACATAGACAGAACAAGAAGCATGGTGAAGAACGTAATTACTAACACTGCCATTTGTTAGTCCAATCTTTTCTCAACAAAGAGTAACTTTTAACTGATTACTCCTGAAAGTGGGTGCAGTATTGTTAAATGAAAACTATGTCTGGTTTCAGTTTTAAGATACCGTTCTTGCAAAGGTTGCCACTGCTGCCACGACTGGTAACGATTTTCAGTTAATAAATTAGCAAGGGTGGGCAACTCAGTGTGAATTTCTGACTTATATACATCTCCAAGCCAGTCAGTTAAAACGGCACTATCTTGCATTGTGCCCAAAATTTCTTGGATATTTTTTACTTCTGTAATATAAGCTTCGTAAGACTCGCCATATAAGTCAGTAAATAACTCCATTTGATAGCGTATACGTTTGGCTTCTTTTCGCAAACTATGAAGATTTTCACCTTCTGTTGTCAATTGTTTTTCTATCTTTTTTGGTTTCCAGTTTTTCTGGATCTTCACTTCTGATTCTACAATTTCAGTACCAACTAGCCAACCTGGATGCAATAAGAAGTTACTCACTTCTGGTAAAAGTAAATCTGGTAGTACTTGCTGAATGGCAATAGATGCCAAAGGTTGATAAGTAGGTTTCTCTAACCATTTATCCAATGCATCTTTTAAAGACTTGTAAGATTCATCGTTTAATGTTTTCTGCACGCTCGATTCTACATCTTCACGTTGTTTCGCCAAAGCTGTAAAAGCTGTTTGCAGAGATTCCTGTTCTTTGCGGGGTAAGTTTGGTTTATAATTATTTTCCAAACTTTCTTTAAGTACGTCTAAATCTCGCAGATTACCAAGACGACGAGCTATTTTACCAATATTTTTATCGCTGACTGGTTTCGACAGATCCACTGCTAGCCCAAATCGAGTTACCGCTGTCCGTAAGCGGCGCATTCCCACTCGCATCTGGTGCAGCGCTTCTGGATCTTCATCTTTCTTCACTGATTTTTCCCACTTCAAGGTTTTCTTAAAGTGTTTTTCAATCGCTTGGTAGGCGTAGTCACCAAGAGTTTTTACTGTAGTTTGTGTAGCTAATTTCATAATTTATCTGAATTATTACCTGACGAAGTTATTGCATAATAACAAGATTATTTGATAAATTGCATATACTTTTGAGATTTTTTTAGGTATGCTAATTCTTAGCTATGCTTATAACTATTGATAGTTGCATTCTATTTTATAAATATGCAATATCTATCAAAGGGTTACAATCATTTCATCACCTTCAGTTGATATAAGCTATAGTTTTGAGAATCAGATTTTTTGCGCATCAAGTTATATATTATAATAGCATGGCTAGTATGTTTGTAACTATCAATATAATTTAAAATGTCAAACTTACATTTGTTAAATCAAGTTTTATTGACTTTTGTAGATTCTTTTAAAGAGCATAGAGAAGATTTATCAGCACTGCTACTAACACATCAGAAGTATTTATGGTTAGGGTCAGATGAAACTTCAACTATTGAGCGTCTTTCTTTGATTAATACTGATAAATTTACAGAACATCTACAATTTCGTGTAGCAGAATTTATCGATTTACCTGCACCAGAAGAGGAAGAAATTGATATAGAAGGACTGGCTTACACAGATAATTACTTATGGTTTGTTGGTTCTCACAGCTACAAACGTAAAAAATCCAAACCCGAAAATACAGATGCCAAAAACTTTAAAAGGCTAGCAAAAATTGAATCAGAACCTAACCGTTACATTTTAGGACGAATTCCTCTGATAGACGGTAAGCTATTCTCATCTTG
Source organism: Nostoc sp. DedSLP03 (assembly GCF_034530815.1). Taxonomy (NCBI): domain Bacteria; kingdom Bacillati; phylum Cyanobacteriota; class Cyanophyceae; order Nostocales; family Nostocaceae; genus Nostoc; species Nostoc sp. DedSLP03. The sequence goes on along the minus strand of NZ_JAVRCK010000009.1, from coordinate 145,357 downwards.
TCCACATCCCGAAAAGCCAGATGTGCAATTGACTGCCAGTAAATTAGAGGTGACGAATCAGGGGAATTTGCTGATGACAGCTTTAGCAGATGATGCCCATTTAGGCTTGTTTATTCAAGCAGCAATTCCCGGAAAGGATAATGGCTTTGATATTGAAGGAATAGGCATTTATCAAAACCGCGTCTTTCTGGGTTTGCGCGGGCCTGTATTGCGAGGTTGGGCTGTGGTGCTGGAAATAGAGTTAGAAGATTCTACCCCTGGATTGATGAAACTAAAGCAAATTGGAGAATTGCAGGAGTTATATAAAAAGCATTTTATCTGGTTGAATGGTTTGGGAATTCGAGATTTATATGTAGACGATCGAGATTTGTTGATTTTAGCTGGGCCAACGATGGATTTAGATGGCCCCGTGCAAGTTTATCGCTGGGTAAATGGTGTGAATATGCGAGAAAATGTCTTCAGCAATCCCGATTTTGTGCAAGATATTCCTTATGGAAATCGGGAAGAACACGCTGAAGGAATGACGCTGTTTCAAGATGTAACTGGCATACCTTCGTTATTGGTAGTTTATGATTCTCCAGCAAAAAGTAGGCTGGTGGGTGATGATAGTGTAATGGCGGATGTGTTTAAGTTGGGCTAACTTCAATCTTGGATTTGGGATTTTAGATTGTTAAATGTTAGTAGAAATTGCTTGTACGGGACAAGTGGGGATACACTGTTCGCAGACGATACAGCGCGATCGCGTGAATGTCAACTTGTATGTCTCTGGCTGGAGGGTGAGGGCTTCGGTAGGACAAACCCCAGTACACAAGCCACAGTGGACACACACATCCTCGTCGATCGCAATTTCGCCTAACGTCGAAGAAACATTAACATTACGCGATCGCATCCACTCGATCGCCGCATCTAATTGATCGATGTCTCCCGATAATTCCACTACCAATTTGCCAATTTGATTTGGGGCAACTTGGGCGCGGATAATATTCGCAGCGACGTTGAACTCTTTAGCCAGTACGTAAGTGACTGGCATTTGCACGGCGCGTTTTGGGAAGGTGAGGGTTACTCGTTTTTTCACAGGTTTAGCAGAGGGTTTTTTCTGTTGTAGCGTATTGAGAGTTTTATCGAAACAATCGGGTCTAAAACCTCGCCTTTTAAGGCAAAAGTTTGGCAAGCGGGGTATAAATACCCGTTACAAAAACGGCCTCCTGCCTCCTGCCTCCTGCCTTCGTTAAAATTAATCAATATTGATATTTGTTAATGATTAGGAACCGCAAATATAGACCTTTTGGAAGATGCTTTAAAAATCAGTATTGATACTATATTAAACTTGCCATTTAAATTGATTACTTGTTATCTGTTATATCCATTTTAACTTGGAAAGCTTTTAACATGAAAATTTTAGTTGTCGAAGATGACGAGTTAAGTGCATATTCACTCACCTGCGTTTTAACTAACCAAAACTACGCGGTTGAAGTTGCCACTGATGGTGATACTGCTTGGAATTTTATTCAAACTTACGATTATGATTTAATCCTCCTAGATGTAATGTTGCCCAAACTGGATGGCATTAGTCTTTGTCGTCAAATTCGGTCTAGTGGTCTGCAAATGCCAATATTATTATTGACAGGGTGCGATAGTAGTCATGAGAAAGCGATCGGACTAGATGCAGGCGCAGATGACTACGTAGTTAAACCCTTTGACGCAGAAGAGTTAATTGCTCGTGTTCGGGCACTGTTGCGTCGCAAAGGCGTAACCTCGCAACCTGTACTGGAATATGGTGGGTTGCGGCTAGACCCTAGTAGCTGTGAAGTCATGTATGCTGGAAAGCTGCTGGCACTTACTCCCAAAGAGTATGCTCTTTTAGAACTATTCTTGCGAAATACTCGTCGGGTGTTTAGCTGCGGCATGATTTTAGAACATCTGTGGTGTTATGAAGACACTCCACAAGAAGAAGCTGTTCGCACCCATATCAAAGGGTTACGACACAAACTCAAAGCTGTAGGAGCGCCCAGTGATTTGGTTGAAACCGTTTACGGTATTGGCTATCGGCTGAAATCACTGGCAGAGGAAAAGGGCAGAGGGGCAGCACTTCGGCTACGCTCAGTGACCGAGGGGCAGGAGGGCAGGGGGGCAGAGGAGCAAAGGGGCAGAGAGGAATTAGATTGCGAAAAATCCTTGGTTCCTAATCTCAAATCACAACAGCAAACATTAATGGCAGTTGCGGAAATTTGGCAACGATTTCAAAAGCGGGTAGACGAGCAGGTGAGGGTGCTGGAGGAAGCGATCGCAACTTTAAACCAAAATAGTTTAAATCCCGATTTGCGATCGCTTGCAGTCAAAGAGGCGCATACCTTGGCGGGATCTTTAGGTACTTTTGGCTTGCCTCTTGGCTCAAAATTAGCACGCAATATCGAACTTTTACTGAGTTCTGGTCAAACCCTGAGTCAATCTGAAATTAGCAACCTCGAAAGTTGGGTAAAGTTATTGCGTCAGGAAATTGACGGAAACGACGCAGCAGCAATATCTTCATCACCAACCCCACAGGTTTTAGAAACAGTCACACAACCACTGCAAAATGACCTCGATGCAGAAACTAAAATATTGGTTGTGGATGACGATCCGCAAATTCAGGCATTTTTACAAACCTTACTTAGTCCTTGGGGATTAAAAGCGATCGCTCTTGAAGATCCGCGTCAGTTCTGGGAAATTTTAGAAATAATTACGCCAGATATGCTGATTCTGGATGTGGAATTACCTTATACAAATGGTATAGAACTTTGCCAATTAGTACGCAACGATTCGCGCTGGTGTGAGTTACCCATTCTATTCCTGACTGTGCATAGCGATGCCGAGATGGTAAATCAAGTGTTTAGTGTTGGTGCTGATGACTTTGTAAGTAAGCCCATTGTTGGGCCAGAACTAGTAACCCGGATCGTCAATCGCTTAGAACGAATGAAATTGCGGCAGCGCGTCGTCCAGGGAGGTAGGGAGGCAGGGGGGCAGGGGAGTAGAGGGGCAGGGGGAGCAGGGGAAGCAGGGGAAGCAGGGGGAGCAGGGGAAGATAGGGAAGTAAATTCCTCCTTGTCCCCCTTGTCCCCCTCATATCCCTCATCTCTCAATTTACAAGCCATCAACGAACTGGAATTGCGAGTAGCAGAGCGCACTGCTGAGTTAATTCGGGTGAATCAACAGTTGCAGTCACAACTTGATGAACGTCAACGGACACAGGGAGAATTACGGTTCTCTCAAGCCCGATTTGCACGAATTTTAGATATTGCTGATGATGCAATTATTTCCATTAACGGGTTCCAAAGCATCACTTTATTTAATCAAGGAGCAGAGAAGATTTTTGGCTACTCGGCTCAGGAAGTGATTGGACAAGGACTTGATTTACTCTTACCGCAGCGCTTTTTTCAAGCGCATCGTCAACATGTGGTTGACTTTGGTCAATCTCCCAATGTTGCCCGTCGGATGGGAGAACGGCGTGAAATCTACGGACGCCGCAAAAATGGTACTGAATTTCCAGCGGAGGCTTCTATCTCTAAAATAGAGATGGCTGAGGAAATATTTTATACGGTTATTTTACGAGATATCACAGAGCGCAAACTAATTGAACGTATGAAAGATGAATTTGTCTCTGTTGTTAGTCATGAACTCCGCACACCTTTAACTTCGATTCACGGCTCTCTAGGAATGCTAGCCAGTGGTTTGCTAGCAACAAACTCAGAGCAGGGAAAACGCCTATTGCAAATTGCCACTGATAGCAGCGAACGCCTAGTACGTTTAATCAACGACATCCTAGACATTGAGCGCATCGAGTCGGGTAAGGCGAAGATGGAACCAGAAATCTGCAATATTGTTGACTTGATCGTTCAAGCAGTAAATGTCATGCAGCCTTTGGCTGACAAAGCAGGAGTGAAAGTATCTGTTTCTGCTATATCTGGCCAAGTATTGGTAGATGCCGATCGCATTGTCCAAACATTGACCAATCTATTGAGTAACGCCATTAAATTCTCGTCTGCTGGATCTACGGTTTGGTTAGGGGCGCAACAACAAGGTAATGAAGTTTTGTTGACAGTCAAAGATACTGGCCGCGGTATCCCAACAGACAAACTTGAAAGTATCTTTGAGCGCTTTCAACAAGTTGACTCTTCCGATTCACGTAACCATGATGGTACTGGTTTAGGTTTGGCAATTTGCAAAAGCATTATGCAACAACACAGCGGACGCATCTGGGCTGAAAGTGCATTGGGTGAAGGTAGCACTTTTTACGTCACTCTGCCATTATTTAAGGCTTTCCAAAATTCTGATTTAGAAGACTCTTCCAACATTCCCTTAGTTCATAGTAGTTACGAGCCAACTACAAATAACCAACTAAGTCCAGATGCAGAAATTTTGAGCAACGGGCGTGTGACTACTAAGGAATTTGAACAACGGGTGATGAAATTACTTCAGAGGATTACCCCGAACCAACAAGAGGATAGCAGTGATGACAACAAAGCAAATTCTAGTGGTTGATAACGAGCAGTATATTCAAGAAGTTGCCAAGATTTGCTTAGAAACAGTCGCAGGCTGGAAAGTAGTGACTGCGAGTTCTGGTCAAGAGGGCATAATTAAAGCTGAAACTTACCAACCAGATGCAATTTTATTAGATGTGATGATGCCAGAGATGGATGGCATCACTACCTTTGAAAAGTTACAAGCCAATCCATTAACCAAAGCGATTCCAGTAATTTTGTTAACTGCTAAAATCCAAGCTTCCGATCGCCGTCGCTATAATCAGATGGGAATGATTAGCGCGATCGCGAAACCATTCAATCCTCTAGAATTAGCTGCTGAAGTAGCCGTAGCCTTGGGCTGGAGCCTAGAAAAGTAGAACAAAATCCATAGTAAATTAATTTATAAAAAATAGACTAGGGAAAAGTGATTTAAAGGTTTTTTAGGTGTTAAAGAACACAATGGGTAAAATAAATTTAATTGTTGTTGAAATATATAATATAAACAAACAACTTAAAGAAATTGTAACTAAGTTACAAAATTAGCTATTTACTACAATTTCAGTCAATCAAGAACCTTTTTTTATGAATAGTAATAATTTATATTTATATATGCAATAAAATTAGTTTAATTTTTATTATAAAAATTAATATATATTATCTGAACTACTTGATGCTGTAAAATAAGCAGGGGATTTTGTCGATTAACAAATTAAATCTTAATTTGGTTATTTTTGGTAATGAAGACCAAAAAAATCGGACATAATCAGCATTTTCATTTCACCAAATTAATCTTACGGATGGGTCTAATTGACGAATCACTCATTTTGGTATTATTGCTTTTTCTTGTTCGGTATCACTCTTGCCCGATACTTTCTAATTGCTGGCGGAGCATACTTGCTCTTTTATTTAGTTTTAGGAAAGTATCTTGCCAACAAGAGTTTGCGTTTGAAACCGTTGATGAATTGTTCCATTAAATATGATATTGAATTATCAGTAATCTCCACAGTAGTTTTTGCTATTGCTGGAGCATTTACGATCTCAGAGTATAATTTGGGAGCAACCCTGCTATACGCTGACATCTGGAAATACGGACTGTGGTATTTAATAGTTAGCTTTATTGCAGTACTAATTCTTCAAGATACTTACTTTTATTTTATCCATCGGATGTTTCACCATCCTCGAATTTTTAGATGGATGCATTTTGGACATCACCGTTCAGGAGAGCCAACACCCTGGAGTTCTTCTGCCTTCGACTTACCAGAAGCAATTGTACAAGCACTTTTTTTTGTAGGTGTAAGCTTCATAGTTCCCCTGCATTTCGTCACCTTAGTTGCCGCACTTATAACTATGACAGTATGGGCAGTGTTTACTCATCTTGGATTTGAGCTATTTCCCTCCTCATCTAAAAGTTACTGGATTGAAAAGTGGCTTATTGGTTCTATGCATCATTCCATACATCATCGCAAGTATAAAGTACACTACGGTTTGTATTTTACGTTCTGGGACAAACTGCTTGGTACTGAAGATCCTAATTATGAAAACCAAACACACACAAGAGAATTTTAACTATAGCAGTCCTAAATCATTTTTTTCTGTTGGCTATTATTAGTCATTTGTCCTTTTTCATTTGTGATTACAAAGGACAAATGACTAATGACTAATGACTATTTAATTTTTGTCGAATTCTCAAGCTTGTTTGGATTCACCCAACGGTTGACAAATTCGTTATTATGTTTGGAAATCTTAATTTGCACTTGTTTGGAACTTAACTTAATTATTTCAGCAGGAATTCTTTGGATATCGCTAGAATCTGTGCGGGGCTTGTAAAGCCAAATGACTTTTTGCCCAACTTGAAAGTTGTTAGGATGATTAGTTAAAGAAGCCGTACTGTCTGCCCAAGAGGGAAAAGCAATTACTAAGTTGATTAAAAGTACTAAAACTACTAAAGTGATTTGAACAAGTTTCATAATCATTGCACTTGTCTTAGGTTTGATGGGGCTATCAATCTGCTGCTCTAACATTTAGTTATTATCCTTATTTAGATTTTCAAAATTGAAAGATCGGTATACTAAAACCTTTTTAGGCAATTTAGTAAAAGTTAAAATATCTACTGATTTCAGGATAAAACGATTTGAAGAATAAAATCAAATAGTCTTATTTTTTAAAACGATAAGTTCTATTTATATATATAAGATTGTGTTGCCAAAATCCGTTTGAGAACAAATGCAATCGCTGAAGTAACAACTTGATTTTACGAAAGCGATCGCTGTTTGCCATCAACCCAAAATAAATCTTTTGGCTGAGATATTGAAGCGATCGCCGTTTGCTGAAATTTAAGCCGCCCAAAAAATCGGGGCAGGTGACAAACCCGCCCCAACATCTGATATACTGCGCCCAACGGCTGTAGCTACAGGCTTTAAACTATCAACTAAATGCACCATATCTTCTAAAGAAAGTGCTTGACGGGCATCAGAAACAGATTTTTCTGGTTCTGGGTGACATTCAATAATTAATCCATCTGCACCGCAAGCGATCGCAGCCCTAGCTACAGGTGCGACCAACTCCCGTTTGCCGACGGCATGGGAAGGATCTACAATTACAGGCAAGTGAGTTATTTGCTTGAGTGCTGCCACTGCCCCTAAATCTAGGACGTTACGGGTGTAATCGTCGAAACTGCGAATACCTCTTTCGCACAACACCACATCAGCATTCCCGTGACTAAGGATATATTCAGCAGCCATGACGAATTCTTCAATAGTCGCTGCTAAACCACGTTTGAGTAGTATTGGTTTACCAGCTTGTCCCAAAGCTTTGAGCAAATCAAAGTTTTGCATATTGCGGCTACCAACTTGAAGCATATCAGCGTGGGCGGCGACTACTTCAATTTGGGAAATTGACATCACCTCCGTAACAACTGGCATATTGTAATGCGATCGCACCCTGGCTAAAATCTCTAATCCTGACTCTCCCATACCTTGGAAAGCATAGGGAGATGTGCGAGGTTTGTAGACACCGCCACGCAACCCCTGTACTGATGCAGTAGATAGCCTTTGGGCGACTATCTCCATTTGTTCTAAGCTTTCAACAGTGCAGGGCCCGCCGATAATTACCAGTTCTTTACCGCCGAAAGCGACTTCTTTTGAGATTTTAACGATTGTCTGGTGGTTGAGATGGGCTTGTGCAGCAAGTTTGGCATTAATCATGATTATATTCTCCTGAAAAATTAAGTATTGGGAATTGGGAATTGGGCATTGGGCATTGGGCATTGGGCGTTAGGAGTGCTGAGTTAAGAGTTAAGAGTTAAGAGTTAGGAGTTTTGTTTATCCCCTTGTCTCCCTTGTCCGTCTATTCCCCATGCCCCATTCCCCATGCCCCATTCCCTATTAACAAAAAAGCCCGAAACCAAGAGTTCCGGGCGCGTTCTGATTCATTGGCATGACGCTATTTACCCGGAATTTATTCTGGGCCAAAAGTAAAAGCCATAAAACCAGCTAATGAAATAAGTCATGACAATGAAATTCTCCTTAAAAAAACAAAAACCGCAGAGTATGCTCTGCGGTTCACCGGGCGGTTTCCATTAGGAAACTGAATTCACCCCCGGTGAACCACCCTAAACCAAAAATAAAAGTAGGAATTTGTGTTAAGCATTTGCGGGCTTTTTGCTAGAAAACTTAATAAATATACCTATCTAATGTAAACTTAGCAGGAAGAGTGGGCTTTGTCAAGACCTGCACAAACTATAAAAAAACGATAGACTCAGTACAACTCTGGGGATTAAGACTATAACGCTTTGCACAATTCAAAATCACGCTCTGTTCTGATTGTACTAGTTGCTTATTTGCGTAGACGAAAAAAGCGGTGAGGGGGTCGCAGTCTTGGCGGTTCCCGTCGTTAGCGACGTTCGCGTAGCGTCTCGCAGAGAAGGAGCGTCACCCCCGAACCCGTTGGCGTGGTCACTGAGCGTAGTCGAAGTGCAGCCTCTCGTAGAGAAGGGCTTGTCATTAAAGATTCGCAATAGTTATATAACCTCAGAAGAAAAAGCCAGGATTGAGAAGTTAAAATATATAATTCTCCTGACTTCATCTGACGAAAGCTTATTGCAAGGAATTGACAACCGCCATATCGCCACCGCCATACATTATTGCCCAAGTTCTCATTGACCAGATCAATTTTTTAGGATCATCTGTCTGATTATGCCCAGTTCCAAAATCTTAACCCAATCTTTCGACTATTATGGAGCTTACCCCTGCCCAGTCTGTCGAATAGGTAAGATTTCTCACATGCCATTGATGGAAGCTATGGCTTGTGACTTTTGCCAAGAAATTTTTACAGTCAACTTAGAGCAACAGCAAATCAAGATGCCTTCTAGGCAACCACCTTTAACTTGGCGTTGGAATGGGTTTAGTTGGACAGAAGGCCAGTTGGAAGGTGTCGAATTAGGTTGGGGTTATGGATTAGCAGCAGCAGTTTTTATAATTCTTCCCACTACTCTAATTGGCATAGTAGCTTACTATTTTCCTGCTAATCTGAAAGAACCCATTACCTGGATGCCATATATTTGGACAATATTAACCTTCCTATCACATTTATCAATTATTGTTTGGATTTATATTGAAATTTATCAGATTCCAATTGCAGCATATTTTCGAGCGATCGCTCGATGGAGAAATGGAGAGATGGGGAGATGAGAAATCAATTCAAAATTCAAGTTGCGCTTCTAGCGCACCAAAGGTGCGACTCAAAATTCAAAATTCAAAAACTTCTGCCCCCTGCCCCACTTCGGCTATGCTCAGTGACCACCTGCCCCCTGCCTCCTGCCCCATGCCCCCTGCCCCATAATCCATAACAAATGATGCAGCGCATAAATGACTCCATCACTCATAATTAAGTTGATTGTCCACCAAAATATCGTATGAGCGATCTGGAGCGGTACTATAGAGTTTTGGAATTAGAGCCTGGAGCAACACTTGAAGAAGTGAACCAGGCTTACAAAGATTTAGTCTTTGTTTGGCATCCCGATCGCATTCCCAAAGACAATCTCCGTTTACAGCAGAAAGCACAAGACAAGCTGAAAGCTATAAATGAAGCTCGTGAGAAGTTGCGTTCTCTAAAAACCAAACCTCAAACCACACATCAAACTACACATCAAACTACATATCAAACCACACATTACTCACCGTCACCTCAACAGGAAAAACCATCTCAACCAACCCAGAAACCACCAAAGCAAAACCCAGACTTGAGTGGCAAAGACTACAGTCGGGCAAATTTGAGTAATAAAGACTTATCTGGCAGAAATCTGAGTTATGCCAATTTGAGCGGTGCTAATCTTAGCGATACTTTTATGCACAAAGTCAACCTCAGAGGTGCAAATTTATCTGAAGCAAATTTATTTCGGGCAAATCTACTTTTAGCCGATCTCAGGGAAGCGAATTTACGCGCTGCTAATTTGATTGGAGCGGATCTCAGTGGAGCCGACTTGCGAGGAGCCGACTTGACGGGAGCGCGGATTCGCTCTGGTGAGCGGCTTCTGGTTAAATTAGTTGGAACTAATTTAGCAGGGGCAATTATGCCTGATGGTTCAATTTATCAATAGACCTTTTGGCAAAAGTGCTTTTTGCACTCTTGGAGAAAAGGTTTTGGTTAAAGGGGAAAGGGACAATACTGAACCCAATACGCTTGGGTTAAGCAAATTTATCTGTTAAGGCAGGCAGGGGGAGCAGGGGGAGAGAAAAAAGCTTAACTGAACTGTATTGATACAGAACCTTTTCCCGACAATTGCCAAGAAGTCTAATGCAATTGAAAACTGCTATATGCCTGTTTGCTTGCTGAATCTACCCAAATGAGAAAGCAATATGCCTTTTTGCTTGCTGAATTTACCGAAATGAGAAAGCAATCAAGCATTTTGAGAAAGCAATATGCCTTTTTGCTTGCTGAATTTACCGAAATGAGAAAGCAATCAAGCATTTTGAGAAAGCAATATGCCTTTTTGCTTGCTAAATTTACCGAAATGAGAAAGCAATCAAGCATTTTGATAAAAAATCTATGATTTTTTTTAACAAGTCGGTAATTTGACTTAGCTTTATTAATCCCTACAACCTGCGTGTAAAATTGAATATGATACATCAAGGCTTTTAGGCATTGTGAACTTTTTTATCGGTTGTGCTGTTTGGGCATATAAAGGTTGGGTAGGCGAACTCTATCCCCAAGGTACTCGCACTGCTGATTTTCTCCATGTCTATAGTCGTCGCTTCACCACTGTAGAAGGTAACACGACCTTTTATGCCGTGCCTAACCAAGAAACTGTAACTCGTTGGGCTGCCGAAACACCAGCAGATTTTGATTTTTGTCTAAAATTACCGCGAGATATTACCCATCAAAGATTGCTGAAACCTTATATACCAGCTGCTTTAAAATTTCTGGAGGCGATGCGCCCTTTAGGTAAGCATCTTGGCCCAATGTTTGCCCAGTTACCACCGGGCTATGCACCTGCATCACTTGATGATTTGTCCAACTTTCTGGAAGCTTGGCCGCGTACAGAAGCACCCCTAGCAGTGGAAGTTCGGCATCCCGACTGGTTCAAGGAACCCCATGCTAGTAATTTGACGGCGCTTTTAGAAAATTTAGGTGTTGGACGAGTACTGTTAGACTCGCGCCCCATTTACACTGGAGATGATGACCCCCAGTTGCAATCGGAACGGCGCAAACCGAAATTACCGTTGCAATTGAGTGTGACAGCACCTTTTACTCTGATTCGGTTTATTTCTCATCCGAATTTATCGGTGAATCAGCCATTTATGGAAGAGTGGGTAAGGCAGATTCAGCAATGGTTACAGATGGGAGTGCGAATTTATTTCTTTGTCCATTGTCCAATAGAAGCGCGATCGCCTAATACAGCCCGTCACTTTCAACAGCTATTGGAACAGAATGGCACACCAGTTCCACCCCTACCTTGGAATAACCTTGAGCATCCCCCCAATCAACTCAGTTTATGGTGATCCTATTTAGTAGATAATTGGGATTGTAATACTTTTCTGTTAAAGAAAAAACTTTCAGGGCAGTTCTACCAAAGGAGGTTGAGATGAGTCGTCTTCTTTATGAAAACTCAGTTTCATATAAAGGATATCTCATAATTCCATTTGTTTTTGGCAAGGCGGATAATTACGAAATTTATTCGTATAAAATACTATCTGAAATTGGACACAAAAGCAAATTTCATAAAGCAGAAAATCCAGCAGAAATCTATGGAAGTGACGTTAGTAACATCATTGATATTGCTAAAGAGCATATCGATCGAAATTCCGAGTTTGTTCATCGGGGGGATAGTTTTAAGTCTCGCTATGTTTATCGGAACAATTTGATTATCATCTTCCAAGAAGGAGACAAATGTTTTTATGACCATTATCCACCAGAGTTATTAAATAATATTGCAGCTCCAAAGCTATTTAAATCTGAATATGAATGTCTGAATTGGATTAAGCAAGGGTTTGATGGGCGACATCTGCGGCAAAGAGCTATTTGAAGAAGGTAGGAGTATTTGCAATACGGTTCGATTAAAGGGGAAAGGGTAAAGGGGAAAGGGGAATAAAAAACCTTTAACCGCAAACCCATTGCCCTTTTCCCCAAACCCTATTCTGAATTCAAAATGCTTATCCGAACCGTATTGGGAGTATTTGCATTTGTACAGCTATTTACTTAGAAAATAGCTGTAATTTGGAATTTTGCCTTGCAGTATTATTTAGATATCTGCAATCAACCTTGATTTATTGCGCTTGGCTCCATGTAGATAATTTCCCAAATGTGGCCATCTAAGTCAGCAAATCCATGTCCATACATAAAACCGTGATCTTCCGGTTCATTGTAGGTTGTTCCACCAGCGCCGACAGCCTTGCGAATCATTTCATCAACTTGTTCTCGGCTATCAGAAGATAAACACACAAGCACTTCTGTGCTTTTTGTGGCATCACAAATTTCTTTGGGAGTAAACGTCTTAAACTTTTCATGAGTCAAGAGCATGACGAAAATGTTTTCGGACACAATCATACAAGTGGCAGTTTCGTCAGTGAATTGAGAATTAAACTTAAAGCCGAGTTGAGTAAAAAACTCGATCGATTGATTAAGGTTTTTAACTGGCAGATTAACGAAAATTTGAGTACTCATGGGTTCTTCTTTTGAATTATTGCACAGTGAAAGATCGGTGAAAAAGCGCTGAGGTTTTACTCTAGGGAAGACGCCCATAAGCGCTTCCCCACAAGTCAAGCAGTTTTCTGGCAATTGACCATCCACGGAATGCCGAATTGATCGACCAACATACCAAAGCGGACAGACCAAAAGGTTTGATCGATCGGCATCTTCACTTTTCCGTTTTCTGCTAGGGTATGAAAGATGCGTTCTGCCTCCGCTGGCTCGTCAACGCTGATTTGCACGTAAAAGCCTTGGGGTGTTTCAAAATATCCAGGCGGACTGTCAGACCCCATCAAGAGGCGATCGCCCAGATCGAGGCAGACGTGCATGATTTTGTCATGCCATTCGGCAGGTATATGCTCGGCTGAGGGTGCATCTTTGTGGGTCATCATCATGACAATTTTGCCGCCAAGACAGTGTTCGTAGAACTTGAACGCTGCTTCACAGTTGCCGTTGAACATGAGATAAGGATTGAGTTTCATGGCGTTGGCTCAGTAGATTGGGCTATGGGTTGAGCGTGAATACAGCTTGAGAGGTCTCTGGATCGAATGGAACCGAGAGATGTTCGTGTAATATCTGCCATTCGCCTTGATTTTTCTGGCAGACAGCGGTGACGCGCATCCACGTCTGCATTGCTGGATGGTCTTGGCTTCCTGTGAAGCGAAATAGCCAATGTGCAACCGCTAAGTCTTCGCTGACGGTAATCTTCAGGTCTTGTGTTTCAATCTCAAAGGTGTCGGGGAAGTAAGGCAAACATTCTTTCCACACTTGACGCCAAGCATCTTTTCCTTGGGTTTGGAAAGGAGGTTTAACATCGAAGACAATAATCTCGTTGGCATAGTGGGACATGATTTGCTCAACATCCTTGGTGCAGATGGCACGTTGTTGCTCGGCAATTAGTTGGCGAATTTGAACTTCATTAGTGGCGATCGCGTTTTTGGTTGTCATCGTCATCTCTCCTTTTGGGTTGAGGTTGAATGCAGTTATGAATTTTCTGGCAAGCCTGCAACTTCAATTACAGGTCGAATTTCAACGGTACCGACGCTCGCGCCTGGAATCCGCGCGGCGATCGCGATCGCTTCGTCGAGATCCTGAGCATTAATCAGAAAAAAACCGCCCAATTGTTCGCGAGTTTCTGCAAACGGCCCGTCAGTTATTAGTGGTTTGCCGTCGCGCACCCGAACGCTGGTTGCAGTTGCCACAGGGTGGAGTGGGGCGGTTGCGAGATACTGCCCCTTCGAGTTGAGTTGTTGTGCCAGTTGCGCGGATTCAACATAACAATGTTCCCGTTCAGTTTGGCTCAGGGCATTTTCCTCCAGGTAAATCAGTAGCAAATATTTCATCGGGTTGCCTCCTTTATTTCCCGTTGTTACTTCCCTTTGTTAGTAAGTCGAACGGTGCTGTCTCAAATCGACACTCCACCAAAAATTTTTATCGTTTAGTACGATCGGGGTATACCTCCCTTATTTCCCTTTGTTAGTAAGTCGAACGGTGCTAACTCAAATCGACACCTCGCCAAAAATTTTGATCGAAGAAAAGAGAGAAACCGCCCCCTGCCTCCTGCCTCACTTCGACTACGCTCAGTGACCACCTGCCTCCTGCCCCCTTTAATTCAGGTATGATCCCAAACGCAAAAACAGACGTAAACCAAGCGATCGCCTCCCTTTACCAGGCTGAATGGGGGCGGATCGTCGCTATCCTCATCCGCTTGGTGGGGGATTTCGATGTGGCTGAAGAAGCGGTACAGGAAGCCTTTATCGCCGCCGTGAATCAATGGCAGTCGAGCGGCGTGCCCGATCTCCCCCGTGCGTGGATCGTCAAAACAGCCCGATACAAAGCCATCGATCGCCTCCGACGGCGGACACGACTGACGGAAAAATTGGAATGGTACGCCGCCTCCGGGTTAATCCCAACCCGCGAGGAGCCAACTTACGATACAGACGAAATTCCAGACGAGCGGCTGCGGCTGATCTTTACTTGCTGCCACCCAGCACTGGCGATCGAGGCACAGGTTGCTTTGACGCTGCGGTTGCTGGGCGGACTTGAAACAGATGAAATTGCGCGGGCGTTTCTCGTGCCTACAGCAACGATGGCGCAACGACTGGTACGCGCCAAACGCAAGATTCGGGATGCAGGTATTCCCTATAAAGTGCCGGACACAAACGATCTGTCTGTGCGGGTGGACGCAGTGCTGACGGCGATCTATCTGATTTTCAATGAAGGCTACGCGACGACTAGGGGCGAGACGATGGTGAGGGCTGACCTCTGCACAGAAGCGATTCGGCTGGGTCGCCTCGTGAGGACGTTGATGGCACCGCAACCGCCCTCAGAAGTGACTGCACTCTTGGCGCTGATGTTGCTGCACGACTCCCGGCGCGATGCCCGTTTGGATGAGGCAGGCGATCTGGTGTTGCTTGAAGATCAGGATCGTAGTCGCTGGAATCAACAGCAGATTGCTGAGGCGCTACCGCTCGTTGAAGAGGCATTGCGGGGCGAAATTGGTTCCTTTGCAGTACAAGCAGCGATCGCGGCACTACATTGTCAAGCAGCACAAGCAGAAGAAACGGACTGGTTACAAATTGTCCGCCTCTACGATTTACTCGAGAGTTTGCAGCCCTCGCCGATTGTGTCGCTGAATCGGGCGGTGGCGATCTCAATGATAGAGACTCCTCAAACGACCCTCGAACTGATTGATGGGCTTGCCCCTCAACTTAATGACTATCATCTATTTCACGCTACCCGTGCCGAGATGCTGCGCCGCATCGGAGCCTCAGCGTCAGCCGCAGAGAGTTATGCGATCGCGCTTATGCTAGTTACAAATGACAGCGAACGCCGCTTTCTGGAACGTCGGCTGCGCGAAGTTCAGCCTTAAGGATAGGGGAATTTTACCAAGAAGCGATCGCACAGTAGAGATATATACAAATCTAAAGACTTTATTAAATAGCTACCCAGGTAAAAAATGGGTAGTTCTCCGCTATCTTTAAGCAAGCGATTCAGGGATAATTATTTCTATAGAAAAGCGCCAGCAAAAATTTTAGGCTGGTATTTAATAAACCGTATATAAAGCAAAGCCCTGAACTTTTATCAGGGCTTTTTAAATCTAAGCAGAGCAATCGCAGCCTTTTAAATCTGATTATTTCGTTGAAGCGATCGATTATTTATATAGTAGTGCTAGTACTAAAACGACTGATGGCAAGACTGGGGAAATTGATGCTGCGGGAAAACCGTGATTTTCATGTCATTCAAAAAATAGAAGCTGCTTTGCGCGAGTATTTTTCCCTTGGTCAAGGCATTTGCATTTTAGCCTCAACCACTCTACAAAAATTGCTCTATAAATAATCTACATAATAAACTACGATAAAGCTATCGGAATAGTGCTTTTAAAGATTATGAGCAACACTAAAAAAGTTAGTGAAGACTTGAGCGCTGCTCCCCAACTAACTTCTGAGGAGTTAAAACAAGCAGCCCAAGAGGGATTTAAGTCAGTGCTAAACCTGCGTTCTCCCGATGAAGCAGGTTTTCTCAGTGACGAACAGCAGCAAGCTGAAGCGGCTGGACTGCAATATGCTAATGTGCCATTAAAGCCTTCAGAAGCAAATCAAGAGCAAACAGAGTTAGCAATTCAGGAAATTGAGAACTTAGCCAAACCAATTTTAATTCACTGTGCTGCTGGAGCCAGGGCTGGTGGTATCGCCTTGATTGCCAATGCTATTAGTGAAGGTCTGACTTATGAGGAAATTAGTCAAAAAGCGCAAGAGCTTGGTTTAAATTTAGAACAACCCCACCTCAAGCAATTCCTACTTGAAAAGTATATTGCCAAGCAAAAATGACTAACTCAGCACCAAGTCGTTTGGGTGAACTCGCCAACCTGTTTTTTAAATTGGGCGTTATCGGCTTTGGGGGCCCGGTTGCCCATATTGCCATGATTGAAGATGAAGTGGTTAAACGTCGTCAATGGTTGACAAGGGAGCATTTTCTAGATTTGTTGGGCGCAACTAACCTAATTCCTGGGCCAAATTCCACAGAAATGGCTATCCACATAGGATACATCTATGCAGGATGGCTGGGGCTGATTGTGTCAGGCGTTTGTTTCGTCTTGCCTGCGGTTCTAATTACTGGTGGGTTTGCTTGGGTTTATGTTGCCTACGGTACTCTACCCCAAATTACTCCTTTGCTTTATGGAATTAAACCGGCTGTTTTAGCAATTATCATCAATGCCTTGTGGGGGTTAGCCAAAAAGGCTGTGAAAACTCGCCAATTATTAGCGATCGCTTTCGCTGTAGCATTGCTGACATTGTTATTCAAATTAAATGAAGTAATTGCCCTATTAATTGGGGGATTGCTGGGTATGGTTTGGTTACATTCTGGCGAGAAAAACGATAAACCAGGAGATAAAGCCAACTTTCTGATTGCTAGTCTCAGTACAGGTGCAACTTTGAAAGCATCGGCTGTACTTGCTACATCGGTAGCTACTGCATCTACTGTAGCTAATGTTTCTTTATGGCAATTGGGTTGGTTTTTTCTGAAAGTCGGTAGTGTCTTGTTTGGTGGTGGCTACCTTTTGGTGGCTTTTCTGCAAGGGGAATTAGTTCAAGAATACGGCTGGCTGACACAACAGCAATTATTAGATGCGATCGCAATTGGTCAATTTACCCCTGGGCCAGTACTTTCCACTGCGACGTTTATCGGTTATGTGATTGCTGGCACACCTGGCGCAATTGTTGCCACAATCGGAATTTTTCTACCTTCTTTTGTTTTCGTTGCTGCCCTGAATCCTCTAATCCCCCGCTTACGAGCTTCTTCTTGGACTAGAGCATTTTTGGATGCTGTGAATGTTAGTGCTGTAGCCTTAATGGTTGTGACTACTCTGCAACTGGGGACAGCAACTTTAACATTACCACAAGCCCCATTTGTAGATTTTCTCGGTTTGGCGATCGCGATCGTCTCAGCCATTTTAGCTATTCACTTTCGCATCAATGCTGCATGGTTAGTTTTTGGTAGCGCCTTCATTGGCTGGGTTGCTTCCCTCTTGGGCTACACTCGATGAAGTTGCAAGTATTTGAAATTACTCATAGCTTTTAGCTTGACTTTATATTATTAGCGATCGCATTTCCAGGTCAATCTGGGATAAAAAAATGTAGAGACGTAGCAGTGATACGTCTCTACAAAGGTTTTAGATGGAGATATTTTATCGATAATCTTGATTTTGAATGCTCCCTAAACGAGCAGCATCACGAATATTGTAGTCAGCACGGGTAAAGCGATTTAGCTGCATTTCAAAAAAGTCTCGATTAGCTTGTAAATGCTTGGGGTTTTGGTCATCTAATGGATATAAAAGTGCAGTCCGCAAAGCTTGAATTACCGCAGAAGTGACACAGTACATTGAGCGTTGAAAACTCACTCCTAACTGAATCAACATATCTTCTTCACCGCGGCAATGTTGGTTGTAGTAATCAACAAGATATGGTGGTAAAAAATGCAGCATATCTTGCATTAATAATGTTGGGGGAATGCCAGCAGTACCCACTGGGAATACATCAGCGTAAAGAATACCAAAGTGAAAATCTTTTTGGTCTTCCGGCACTTGACGCGCTTGAGCATTATAAGATTTTGTTCCTCTAAAGGGTGCAGTGCGGTAGAAAACTGCTTCTACATAAGGTAATGCAGCTTCGTATAGCCACATGAAACCCTTAGATTTGGGGATAATTTCGTAGCATTCACCACGAATATAAACGTGATGGTAAATGGGACGACCTGCGATCGCAAATATACCATTAACTATGAAACTCATCGCCTCTGGGACGCTGGTAATGGTACCTTCATCATAGCGATCGGACATTTCAAAAAATACTGGGGCCATGATTTCCCAGAATAAGCCCAGATTAGCGTAGTATGACATCTGGCGGCACTGTTCCAAAAACATATCGGGGAACAGCTTGTAAAGCCCCAGCATCACGGGGTTGCCTTGGAAGTAAGCTTTAATTGCTCTATCGGCGTTGGCTTTGTATTCGTCTGAATCTAGGTAAGGGTCAAATTGTCCACCCATGCCTCTGTGCCACAACATCGCCCGCATACAAGCTTCCGCAAATTCCATGTTAATGCGATCGTGCAACAAGTGATGCAACAACTTCGGCATTTTGAAAGTTTCACCCTTTTCGATAAATGCCAAAAGTTCTGGATGTGCAGTAGCTTCGCCGCGCCAAATTCTTAAATCGGCATCATCGCCAGCGTAATGATTATGCAGTTCTAAATACTCTTTAGGTAAGAAGTATTTAAAGAAGGGAAGCGGGTTTAAAAATTCGCGTTCGGCAATATAAAGTAGGTCGCGCCAGTAGAAATCCATCGGCACAGCATAAGCTTTGTATAAACCGATGATTTGCATCAAATTTTCTGGAGTATCGGGTAACATTGCACCGCCAGCTTCTAAGCGGTGAATTACTTCGGCAAACTCATGCGTGGAAGGAGGTAATTTAATCGCTGTTTTAATTGCTGTCATGGTAATCGTAAATTGGTAGAGACGCAATTTATCGCGTCTGGGTGATAGGTTTTGAGACGCGATTTATCGCCGTCTCTACAAGTGTTTTGATGTATTTTCTATTTCAGCGCGACTTCAGAAATTACGGTTTTTTCCAAGGGGGGAATTGCAGCCACCATTGTTGTAGTTGTGGATTCACTCCAACGCACTAACCAAGTGGGTTGTACTCCTAAAAAGATGATGAAAGCTGCCAAAATTAAGGCGGGGATTTTTTCACGCCATAGAACTTTGGGATAGTAGGCGAAGTTATCGAGTCTGCCAAAACAAGTGCGATTGAGGAGGATGAGAAAATAAACTGCGGTTAATCCACTAGCCACTATACACAAAATTGTTGGAATGGGGAAGGTAGAGAAACTACCTTGAAAGACAATAAATTCCGCGATAAATCCTGTTAAACCGGGAATACCTGCGCTAGCCATTCCGCTTAAAACTAGTAAGGCGCTAATTAGGGGTAAACCGCGTATGGGACTCATTAAACCATTGAGTTTATCTAACTCGCGAGTGCCAACTTTGGCTTCCACTACTCCCACCAAGTGGAAGAGAATTGCCAAGATGAGTCCGTGGCTGAACATTTGGGCGACTGCACCAACGAGTGCTAAGGGAGTACTAGCAGCACCAGCTAACAAAATATAGCCCATGTGACCAACGGAACTGTATGCTACCATGCGCTTGATATCTGTTTGAGCGATCGCAATTACTGCTCCATAAATAGCGCCGATTGCTCCCCAAATCGCTAGAGTCGGTGCAATAATGCTCCAAGCATGAGGAAACATACCCAACCCAAATCGCAGCAATCCATAAGTTCCTAGCTTTGCTAATACGCCACCGAGAAGAATGGCAATTGGTGCTGAAGCTTCAACGTAAGCATCGGGTAGCCAAGTATGGAAGGGAATTAAGGGAATTTTAATCCCAAAACCTAATACTATTCCTGCTAGTAAAAGGATTTGCTTTGTTGTTGAGAGGTTTTCTGTAGAGACTGCATCAAAAGCAAAATTGGTAGAACCGCTAAGCCATACCATACCCAAGAATGTCGCTAGAATTAAGGCTCCCGAAACAGCAGTATAAATCAGGAATTTCATCCCAGCATAACCCCGTTTTGCACCTCCCCAAATGGAAATTAGCAAATAGAAGGGGATTAATTCTAGTTCGTAAAATAGGAAGAATAGCAGCAAATTCTCTGCTAAAAAAGCACCTGCAACTCCTCCACTAACTAATAAAATCATGGAGTAGAATAGCCGGGGACGTTCAGTTTCTTGACTACTGCTGTAAATAGCAATCCAGGTGAGCAGGCTATTTAACACCAACATCAAGATAGAAAGCCCATCAACACCTATTTGATAGCTCAAACCAAGGGTTTCATTCCAGGGTAAATACTCTTTAAATTGCATTCCTGGATTGCTGATATCAAATTTTAGCAGGATAAATAGGTTCCAGAACAGAACTACTCCCGAAAATATTAATGCTATTAAACGAATGCGATGCTTAGGTATACTTCCAGGTAATATTGCTATGATAATAGCAACAAAAATTGGGAGCCAAATCAAGACACTTAACATGGGAATTTTGTCCTTTGTTCTTTGTCATTTTTAATTTGTCCTTTGTCCTTTGTCCTTTATGACTCAATACGCTTCAGTTAAGAGAATAGTAGGTTGGATTTAGCCTATGCGTTACCCAACTAAAGTCTCGATTGTATTGGTTTATTTTTCTCTTTTAGAGACGCTACGCAAATAGGAAGCAACCTAAGTTGTTCAATCCAAGATACATCAGTATAATTTTCAGGCTTAACTGAAGTGTATTGCTTTATGACTTACTCTTAGCCAATGACTAATGACTAATGACAAAGGACAAAGGACAAAAAAGCTAACTTACTAGACTGATTTTTCCAGTATCTAAATCGTAATAACCACCGACTATTTTCAGTTTTTCTGCTTTGATTAATTCAGATAAAACTGTCGATGATTTCAATTTTTCAATTTGCGCCAAAATATTTGCTTTACAAGCATTTTCTAACTTATCTCCTGATTGATCTTTTGAGCTTTCTACACTTGGTTTAATAGCTTCAAGCAAACTTCCAATTCGCCCTGGTACTGAAGCACCTTTGATTGCAGCCTCTACTGCACCACATCTTTCATGTCCCATTACCATAATGACTTTAGTACCTAACACTAAGCTACCAAATTCTAAGCTACCAATTTGCTGTGTTGTGGCAATATTACCAGCTATCCGGCAGACAAATAAATCTCCAAGTCCTTGGTCAAAAACAATCTCTGAAGGAACCCGTGAATCTGCACAACCTAGAATAGAAGCAAAGGGCTTTTGACCTTTGGCAATTTCGACTAAACGTGAATGAGTTTGGTTAGGATTGCGCCGTCTTGCTTTAACAAACCGATCGTTTCCATCTAATAACTCTTGCAATACTTTGTCAGGTGTAATATCATCTGGTGCTGATTTTGTTTCGGCTGCAAGTAAGTTGGAATTTAGTCCGGCTGTCAATACACCTGTACCGATCGCACCTGCACCAAACTTCAATAAACCTCTTCTAGAAACATTGATTTGGGGAAGTTGTCTGCTCATGAAATTCTCCTCACGATATTAAATTGTTAACTTTTAGTAGGATAGTAACTGCTATCCAATTGTCGAGATTTGAAAAACCAAATTTAAAAACTGCATTCCCCAAAATTGCCAAGTTACCCACATTCCTAAAAGACTCACTCCTAGAAGAACAGTAAATGCATAAAATTGGGTTTGCCCAGAGTTGCTGTATTTGAGACCTTCACCACCTAATAGCGAAAATAAACCAACGAAGTTAACAATGCCATCGACTACAAACCGGTCAATCATATCGGCAAGTTGGGAAATTTTGGCAACTCCAAAAATAATGGTCATTTTATAGAGTTTAGGGGTGTAAAAGTCGTATGCAAACAAATCTTGCAAGCCTTTCCAAGGGAGGCGAATTGGTTTGGGAATATTGCTGAAATAAATCACGCCAGTGATGCTACAACCGGAAATACTCGACCAAATTAACAGCAGTGCAACATCTTTATTTAGGCTTACCCAATCTGGTAAAAGTGATAAGCTTTGCAACACCAAAGGAAGATGTAGACTGACACCAAGTAAAATCATGGTTGGCAAAATCATCGGCCAGTGAGCTTCAGGCGATCGCTCGCTCATTTGTGTAGGTTTACCGCCGAAAATTAAACCGAATTCTCTGGTTAAACTCACGGCTGTTAAAGCATTTACCGTAATAACTACTCCTACTAACCAAGGTTGAGTTTCCCATAACCCATCTGCTAGTTCCATCAGCGCCCAAAAGCTACCCAAGGGTGGAAAACCAATTAATCCCAATGTTCCGACGATAAAAGCGATCGCAGAAATCGGGCGGCGCTTCCACAATCCGCCTAATTGAGTAACATCTTGGGTAATGCTATTCCAAATAATTCCCCCAGTACTCATTACCAACAAAGCTGCGGATATGGCATGGGTGAGTACTAATAATAGCGCCGCTTCGTATTGTTGCGCTCCCACAGCGATGAATACTAAACCCATGTATGCGCTAACAGAATAAGATTGACAGCGTTTAATATCGATTTGAGCGATCGCAATTAAAGAGGCACCCACGGCTGTCACCGCACCAATAGCAACCATCGCTGAGGAAGCTATGGGCGAGATGTTTAACACCGGTTGCAATTTAATCAGCACCCATGCACCACTAGCTACTACTACCGAGTTCCGCAAAATCGTACTGGGAACCGGGCCT
Organism: Nostoc sp. DedSLP03; assembly: GCF_034530815.1. Lineage (NCBI taxonomy): Bacteria > Bacillati > Cyanobacteriota > Cyanophyceae > Nostocales > Nostocaceae > Nostoc > Nostoc sp. DedSLP03. The sequence continues at coordinate 122,382 of NZ_JAVRCK010000009.1, read as the reverse complement.
TCCATCGCTTCATCTAGCCATAAATGCAGGGGAAATTGGGCACATTTACCCATCGGCCCAGCAATTAAAGCTAAACTTACCAGTGCCATAGTTGTCGGGTTGACGTTAGCAGTAGCCGCCCATTCGGCTAATTCTGTATAATTCCAAGTTCCAGCTAAAGGCCATAATGCCAACACGCCTATTAGCAAGAATAAGTCTCCCACCCGCTTGGTTAAAAACGCATCTCTCGCACCTGAAACTACCAAAGGCTGGCTAAACCATAAGCCTACTAGTAGATAGGTTCCTAGCGTCAAGACTTCCAGAATTACATAGCTGAAGAACAAGTTATTACACAAAGCAAGGGCACATAATCCCGCTTCAAATAATCCCAATAATGAATAGAAGCGTCCCCAACCCCAATCCATTTCCATGTAGCCGATCGCATAAATTTGCGCCAGCAAGTTCAAGCCAGTAATCACAACTAAAGCGCTGATACTGACTGAGGATATATCCAAAGCAATAGTTAAATCTAAACCAGCCGTAGATAACCAAGGAATAAATACTTCTTGGGCTGGATAATTCCAAGTTGCTTGTAAGGCGATCGCACTATGTACCAACGCCAAAAATGTCATCACCAAGTTTACATAACCTGCCGGTCTTGGCCCTGTTTTCCGAATGATCCCCGGCGACCAAGGCACGGCTAACAAGCCACCTATTAAGGCATAGCACGGAACTAGCCAAACAGTCTCTAGTAGAAACTGAGCCATCAACTCACCTCTAAGATTTGGATCTAAAATTATGGGTTTTTAGTCAACTGGCGTTGATCCCAGTTAATCCAGCGATGTCTACGATGGACGACGCCTACGCAGAACATACAAATTTATGTTTATTTAATTTTGTTAGAAACAGCTTACCGTTATATCTGTCAAAATGGAATTAGCTAATTAAATAAATTTAAGATAATAACTCTAATTATTTCTTATATAATCAACTATTTCAGCAAGAAGAATAAGTATTTATTCTTATCTATGCATCGAATCGGGGATCAATCAATAGTTATCATTAGTTTTATCAATTTATATCAATGACAAGAGACGCAATCATTTGCGTCTCTACAAATCGAATAAATGTGAATTATATTTTGGTGATTTTGTCAACCTGCCAGTGAGAGATAATAATGGCAGGTGGGGAGTCAACTTGGCTGATGGGGGCGGGTTTCATGTCTCGGTAGTCCAAGAGTTGGACTACGATGAGGTAGGCGATCGCTAAAATCACCGAAATCGCACCTGTAAGAATGGCAATTATTTTCGAGCGTTCCATCAGTATTTCCTGTAATGCAAGTTGTTGTGCAGTGTCTATATCCACATAATAGACTTGGCTATAGTTACTGGGCGTGAGCGAACCGCAGTTTAGCAGATAAAATATTAACAAGCTGAAAGCGACTTTGAGCGATCGCCATGACAACGAAACAAGCTATCTTTGACGCTATTGAACAACTGCCACAACACCTAAAAGACGTGTTGCAGTATGTTCAACAACTTGCACGTACCCAACAATCACCAGCATCTAACCCACATACCCAAAGCAGCGATCCTCTTGCAGATTTCATCGGCGCAGTCTCTCACGGTTCTCTAGCTGCAAACTTAGACGACGCTTTCTATGGCAGATAAGCTTTTTAATTGATACATGGGGTTGGCTGACGCTTCATGACAGAAGCGAACGCTATCACCAAGAAGCCACAGAAGCTTACCAATATGCGTAGACGCATTCGCGCAGCATCTTGTAGAGAAGCGGCTTGTCGTCAGACATCGCTGAAAATGGGCAAATTTATACAACAGATTATTGTTCTTGACGAAACGATTACTTTCTCGCTGTTAAAATACCACCAGTCCGCTAAATTAAACGAGACATACAGCTTATGATTACTCAAATGATGGTTCAACCCTCATTCTGGGTAGATTCTGGAATCAAACTCAGTAAAGTTAGGGACATATATTTGTTTAAATTTACTGAAGAATTACAGTCTCGACTCGAAGAATTGTCTGAGAAAAAGAAAGCTGGATTGCTAACAAGCGAGGAAGATGCTGAATTGGCAGGCATATTGGAACTTGATAGAATTTTTACCTTGCTTAATGCCAAAATCATTTCTCAATCATGACAGTTAATGATTCCACCAAAAAATTAGTCAGACAAAGAGCTAAATTTCTTTGTGAATACTGTCATTCTTCAGAAGAAGCAAGTGCTGCTCTATTTTCTATTGACCATATTACACCGCAGTCTCTTAAAGGTTCGGATGACCCTGATAACTTGGCATTAGCTTGTCAGCGTTGCAATGGATATCGCTACAATTTCACCACTGGAATTGATCCAGATACAGGACAGATGCTACCTCTATTTAATCCACGCCAGCAAAAGTGGTCTGACCACTTTATTTGGTCAGCAGATGGTCTAACAATTATTGGCATTACTTCTGTCGGACGAGCTACAAGTAATCGTTTAGACCTCAATGATGAACGTCATAATGAAGGCTCTATTGTCAAAGCTCGTCGCCTTTGGATCAAAGGTGGTTGGCATCCACCTAAGAGGATGTCTGAGAAGTATTAAATATTTCGCTTGATCCCCCCTAGCCCCCCTTAAAAAGCAGGGCTGTTTCATTCCCCAAAGAGCTTTAAAAATCAAGGGTTCTAGCAATTAAAAATTGGTTATTTTGTTACCAGCGTGCCGAGAAAATGAACTATTTTACTGTTGTTTAAGTGCTTAAAAGTTCATCTCATCGTCACCCTTACTTACAATTTTTTTGCTAACCATCTTGACAAATCCAGTTTGAAATGGAATGAAACAGCCCTGCCTTAAAAAGGGGGGAACCGGAATCAAAGTCCCCCTTTTTAAGGGGGATTTAGGGGGATCTACAAGTCTCAAATACAACACCAAAAAGTTTTCAGACATCCTCTAATGAAGACCCGCAACAAGTAAAAAAGTATTGATCGCTAAAATGACCGAAATCGCACCTGTAAGAATGGCAATTAATTTTGAACGTTCCATCAGTATTTCCTGTAATGCAAGTAGAATAACTGTATTGAGCCATTGATGAGAATTGCGTAAGCGCAGCCCACAGTAGGTATCGCTATGACTGCAACCACAAAAAAATTCACTTTTGCAGAGTATCTTAAGTATAACGATGGCACGGATACCCAATATGAATTGGTAGATGGAGAATTAATTCCCATGAGCCTTGGCACTGGCAAGCACGGTGGCATCTCCAAGTTTTTAGAAAGAAGCTTTGATGATGAAAGTGCCAAAATGGGCCAGAATTGGACAGCACAAAAGTTTTCTGTGGGAGTGCGTTCGCCACGAGGAGGACGCTGGGACACCTCACGAATTCCAGATGTAGTAGTATTACCAACACAGCAGTGGGAAACACTTTCTAATCGGGAGGCTGTAATCGAACTCAACGAAACTCCTCCGATATTAGTGGTAGAAGTCGTCAGCGAATCTACACAAACCACAGACTATCGCAGCAAACGTTCTGAGTATGCTGTTTTGGAAATTCCCGAATATTGGATTGTTGACCCGATTCAAGAGATAGTAACAATATGCACCTTAGTAGAAGGGTTCTATGATGCTGTTGTATTCCGAGGACAAGAACGCATCATCTCTTTTACTTTTCCACAGTTGGATTTGAGTGCCGAACAAGTCTTGGTAGGACGGAAGTGAACTCTCAATTACTATTACCCAACCAAACCGTATTGGTTGTACTTCAACAATGAGCCTCAGAACCTCGATATTGACCTTCTGAACCTCGACGTTGACCTTCTGAACCTCGAAGTTGCGGCTTTGATCCTCGAAATTGCACCTTTTATCCTCGAAGTTGCGGCTTTTAACCTCGAAGTTGACCTTCTGAGCCTCAAAGTTGCGGCTTTGATCCTCGAAATTGCACCTTTGATCCTCGGCGTTGCGGCTTTTAACCTCGAAGTTGACCTTCTGAGCCTGGAAGTTGCGGCTTTAACCCTCGAAGTTGCACCTTTGAAGCTCAACTAACAAATATATCTAACCATTCCTGAATGTACAGGGATGAGGGTGTAGTAAAATTTGCTCACCTCTGTAAAGTGCAACATGGCTTTAGACTTCTCCGGTGAAAATCTCCGAGGACGCAACTTCAAAGGTAGACAAGACCTTGCGGGTGCAAACTTTAGCTATGCGGACATTCGAGGAGCAAACTTCACCGTCGCTAACCTCAAAGATGCAAACTTCAGCCATGCCAAAGCTGGACTGCAATGGCGTTGGGCTATTTTTCTAGTCCTTGTATCGTGGTTTTTATCAGGACTATCAGAATTTTTATGGTTTACCTATGGTTCATTGACGATATGGCCAATGTTTGAAACCTCCAGCCTGCAAATCGCGAGCTGGACGGCTTTAATCATATTGGTTGCCTTCTTTTTTGTCACGATTCGGCAAGGAGTAGGAGCCTTCGTTATAATCGCAACCATAGCTGGAGTCTTAGCCGCAGCCTTTGCCATAGCCGGAGTCTTAGCCGCAGCCTTCGCCATACCTGAATTCTTAGTTGTAGCCTTCTTTGCTTTGGCTATATCCTTAATCGGAGCCGCAGCCTTGGTTGTAAGCGCAGCTACAATCGGAGCCATAGCCACAGCCTACGCCGTAGCCGCAGCCGGAGTCTTAGCCGCCGTAGTTTTTCCTGTACCAACTGGAGTCTTAGCCGTAGTTTTTTTTGTAGCAACTGGAGTCTCACCCACATCTTTTGCTGGAGCAACCAAAGTCACAGCCATAGCCATAATAGTCCTAACCGGTGCATTACTTAACTTTTATATCGGTTGGCAAGCTGTGAAAGGAGACGAACAATATTCCTTTATTCGTAATCTCGCTGTTACCTTTGCTGCAACAGGAGGTACAAGTTTTCGTGGCGCTGATTTAACCAATGCTGATTTCACCCAAGCCACACTCAAAAGTACAGATTTCCGAAACACTATTCTTATCTGTAGCCGTTGGCATCAAGCCAAAATGCTTGACCGTGTTCGTCCTGGCTCAACTTATCTGCAAAACTCACAAGTACGTCAACTGCTGGTTACAGGACAGGGACAGGACAATAATTTTGACCGTCAAAACCTCCGAGGTATCAATTTAAAAGAAGCTAAACTAGCAGATGCCAGCTTTATTGGCGCTGATCTCAGTGAAGTTAATTTGCAAGATGCCGATTTGTCAAGAGCAAAGCTGAAGCAAACGCAACTAGACGACACAGATTTAACAGGTGCAACACTCACAGGCGCGTACATTGAAGATTGGGGCATTACAAATACAACTAAATTGCATGGTGTGACGTGTGAATATGTCTTCATGCGCTTACCCACAAAAGAAGACCCCGACCCGCTCCGCAAACCTGATAATAAGCAAGAGGTATTTGCAGACGGAGATTTTGCCGACTTTATCAAACCAATTTTTGATACCCTCGACCTTTACCATAATCAAGGCGTTGACCCCCGCGCTGTTGCCATAGCTTTCAAAAACCTTGCCGAAAATCATCCCGAAGCCGAGTTAGAAATCGTGGCAATGGAGAAACGCGGCGATGATAAAATCTTGCTCAGAGCTAAAACCGCAGTAGGTAGTGATAAATCTCAACTGAGTGCAGAATATTTTGATGACTATAATCAACTCAAAGCTTTATCGCAGAGTCAGCAATTATTGCTGGTAGAAAAAGATAAGCGCATTATTAGTTTAGAAAATATGGTAGATACTGCTCTCAAGCAGCCAAAATTTTATACTCAAGGAGATACAAATATGTCAGATATCAGTGGCATCAATATTCAAGATAGCAGTAATGTAAGCGGTATCGCTGGCAATAATTCTATTGCTAATCTAGGAACCATTAGCGGTAACGTGAGTATTGCCCTCAATCAGTTACCTGATGCAACCGATGCCGAGAAACCAGGAATCAAAGAATTATTGTCGCAGTTGCAAGATGCGATCGTACAATCCACATATTTGTCAGAAGAAGACAAAACCGAAGCGCTAGAACAGGTGAAAGCTTTAGCAGAAGCGGGTAAAAGTCCTCAAGAATCCACTAAGCAAAAGATGGCAAAAACTGCAATTACTATGTTGAAAGGGATATTTACAGGCTTACCTGCTGTTGCTTCGCTAGTTGAAGCGGGTAATAAATTATTGCCTGCGATTTCTAAATTATTCGGTTTGGGATAATTTAACGTGAGGTTTTTGAAATAAAAAATCCTTAAAAAGATGTTTTAAAAGTTCTTTGGTCGGTAGCAAAACGTTTTAGATCCCCCTAAATCCCCCTTAAAAAGGGGGACTTTAATTTCGGTTCCCCTCTTTTTAAGGGGGGTTAGGAGGGATCTCTCTTGCGTAAGTCCTGTTCCAATTGCGATTTACCTGGCCACGATCGCATCTACTTTCTTCATTCTCAGGTAGTTTTGGAATGTAGAGTCGAATTTTTCCAAAATGTCTTTAACTGAAGAAATTCTTTCCCAATTACCAGGCGATGTTTTAAAAGGATTGCGCCAAGGCGATCGCATCCTCTGATTAGCCTTACGCAGTGGCCTAAAGTTGTCTTTATCTATCCCTTTGGTAAATTTCTTACAATGCTGGTCAACTCTTTTCCTCCCAATCTTCAATCTGCAACCCATTCACCCGACCAAATTCTTTTGTATTATGCGTAACTACTATCAAATTATTCGCCATTGCAATAGCTGCAATCTGCACATCATAAGGGCCAATCGGCGTACCACTAGCTGTTAACTCAGCCCGAATTCTCCCTGCTATCCTTGCGGCTTCTGGGTCTAAAGGTAGAATAATAAACTGACTAAAAAAACGTTGCAATATTTCTAAATTTCTCTCCTGTTGGGCACTACGATAAGCACCATAGTACAGTTCTAATTGGGTTATTGTAGAAACTAAAATATCTTCTGGTTGTTGGGATGCCAGTCGAGTTGTTACCGCAGGACTACTATTATTTATTAAACGGATACAGACATTAGAATCGAGCAGATAAATCAAAATAGCGGCTCCCTAGTTTCGTATTCTCCCTGTTCTGCCCGTTCTAGCGGTTTTCCTACCCAACCACCAATTACCTCTTCAAAAAACCCAGGCATCCAGCCCCGTTGTTGTGGTGTAACTCTTTGAATTGTTACTGTAACTTCAATTTCTGTATCTGGCATTTCTACTGGGATATCTAAATGTAAAATACCATCTTTACCCACATGCGACCGGATTTTTATACTATCCATCGTATTTTTATCCTAATAAAAGAAATAATATCGCATCTACTTTCTTCATTCTCAGGTAGTTTTGGAATGTAGAGTTGAATTTTTCCAAAATGTCTTTAACTGAAGAAATTCTTTCCCAATTACCAGGCGATGTTTTAAAAGGATTGCGCCAAGGCGATCGCATCTTAACATCTGTGCGCGAAAACTCCGCACCAGTACCAACGTTAGTTAAAGAAAGTCAACAGCTTTTAGGCGATATAGACTTCGATGTGCTAATCTGCGGTGGCACTTTAGGGATTTTAATTGGTTGCGCCTTGGCGGTGAAAGGGTTGCGGGTAGCGTTGCTGGAACGGGGAGTTTTGCGGGGGAGGGAACAAGAGTGGAATATTTCTCGCAAAGAATTAGATGTATTTGTGGAATTAAAGTTGCTGAGTGAGGATGAATTAGCAAGTGCGATCGCCACTCAATATAACCCAGCGCGAGTTAGTTTTGCTGGCGGTACAGAAGTTTGGGTAGAGGATGTTTTGAATATCGGCGTAGATCCAGTTTATCTACTCGCTACCTTGAAAACGCGATTTCTCGCCGCCGGGGGAAAGTTGTTAGAAAACACACCCTTTAGCGAAGCAGTGGTTCATCCCGATGGGGTAATGGTAAATAACCAATTCAAAACTCGGTTATTAATCGATGCGATGGGACATTTTTCACCCATCACCCAACAAGCACGCCAAGGCAAAAAACCAGACGCTTTATGCTTGGTTGTCGGAACTTGCGCCCAAGGTTTTCCAGAAAATAACTCAGGCGATCTATTATTATCATTCACTGAGTTGCAAAATCAATGCCAGTACTTCTGGGAAGCCTTCCCAGCTAGGGATGGCAGAACCACTTACTTATTTACCTACATGGATGCAGAACCTCAACGTTTGAGTTTAGAAGCTTTATTTGAAGAATATCTGCGTCTGTTACCAGAATATCAGGGAGTGGAGTTGAGCAAGCTGAAATTTCAACGGGCGTTATTTGGTTTCTTTCCCACCTATCGCCAAAGTCCGCTAAAAACTCCTTGGAATCGCATTCTACCAGCCGGAGATAGCAGTGGTAGTCAATCTCCTTTAAGTTTTGGTGGTTTTGGGGCAATGGTGCGTCACCTGAAGCGTTTAACTTATGGCATTGATGAAGCGCTAGAAACAGAACAATTATCTGCAAAAGCGTTAACACTGCTGCAACCCTATCAGCCAAGTTTGACTGTTACTTGGTTGTTTCAAAGGGCGATGAGTGTTGGTGTAAATCAGAAAATTGCCCCAGATCAAATTAACCAATTACTCTCAGCAGTATTTCAAGAAATGCAACAGTTGGGTACGCCAGTGTTAAAACCATTTTTACAAGATATAGTGCAATTTTCGGCATTAACGCAAACACTGTTAAAAACTGGTTTATATCATCCTGTATTAGTTGTCAAGATAATTCCGCAAGTAGGTTTGGCAAGTTTGTTAGATTGGATGTTACATTACAGTAATTTAGGTGTATACACTGCCTTGTTTTCGCTAAGTCCAATGCTAGAAACATGGATTAAGAATCAACCGAACGAACAACAATATTATTGGCATCGTTTGATTGATGCTTGGAAATATGGTTCTGGCGGTGATTACTCAGATGAAACTTAGAATAATATCGGTGTGAGGATAACATGATTGAACGGAAATCTTCAGGAATCAAATACTTTGCAGTGCTGATTGGATTCCTGCGCGATCGCCAAGGTTTTCTAGAGGAAATTCGCCAAGGTACGAGATTACCAAATAAAATCATTTCGCTGCTAGTTTGCAGTTCCTTATTTATTGCCGCTTATGGTGGAATCATTGGTGCATACCATAGCTGGATGCAAGCTTTGTCTTCCGCCATTAAACTCCCGGCTCTTTATTTAATCACACTTTTGATTTGTATCCCGACGTTGTTTTTTGCTAACATTATTTTTGGTTCCAAACGGAGTTTTGCCCAGCATTTAGCACTAGTCTTAACTGCGGTTTCAGTCACCAGCGTACTTTTATTTAGCTTTGCTCCAATCACGCTGTTTTTCTTAATTACCACCAATAATTACCAATTTCTAATTTTGTTAAATGTCTTTATCTTTGCCATCACTGGATTTATTGGTGTTTCATCTTTATATCAAGCCACAAGTTTAGTTTTAGAACAAGATAATGAAGGTAGCAAGACACGCCAGAAAATTTTACAATTTTGGCTATTTCTTTACGCTTTTGTAGGCAGTCAGTTAGGATGGACTCTCAGACCATTTTTTGGCACACCTGGTTCTGTTTTTGAACTATTCCGCGAAAGAGAAGGTAATTTCTATTTAAGCGTGATTAAATCTCTTAGCTATCTCTTTGGATTCCGTTAATTAGTCGTTAGCAATTCCCCAAAATATACAACCTAAAAAAATATGCTGAAAAAGCAAAATCGCGGAATTCAACAATTTGGAGTTTTAGTTAATTTACTGCGCGATCGCCAATCATTCTTAGAAGAAATTCGTCAGGGAGTGCGATTACAAAATAAAATTACTTCTCTGTTTGTAACTAGTTCTATATTCTTTGCCCTTTATGGAGGAATTATCGGTGCATCCCACAGTTGGGCACAGGCATTATCTGGTGCAATTAAACTTCCAGTGTTCTATTTAATCACACTGATTATTTGTTTCCCGACTTTGTTCTTTTTTAATGTTTTGTTTGGTTCTCGGAGCAGTATTCTACAGCATTTCGTTGTATTACTCACATCTGTGTCAGTGATTAGCGTACTTTTATTTAGCTTGGCACCCGTTACGCTATTTTTTCTAATAACGACACCCGATTCTTATCAATTTTTTAAACTGCTGAATGTGTTCATTTTTGGTATTACAGGTATATTTGGCGTGAAATTCCTGTATGAAGGAATGCAGTTACTTTCTCAACAAGATGAAGTTGGTAAAAAAACCCGCACCACTATTTTAAGATCCTGGTTATTGCTTTACGCCTTTGTTGGTATGCAATTAGGATGGTTTCTCAGACCATTTTTTGGTGCCCCCGACTCTAAATTTGAGTTATTTCGGGCGGTGAAAGGCAACTTTTATTTAGATATTGTAGCGGCGATTTCCGAAATTTTAGGTTTGCGTTAATCTTAGAAAAGATAATTACTCTAGTTCCCATTTCCTCGTTCCCAGGCAGCAGCCTGGGAATGCATTCATTGAGTCTCTGACTCAATAAACCTCTTGCACAAATGCAAATTTTAAAGTCCCTCTTCCAAGCTTGGGAGAGGGATTTAGGGTGAGGGCTTTAAATATTCTTGTAATTGTTGGGTACGCAGTTTTGTAGTATCTTCCAAACAACCAAAATAAATGCTAGAAGCAATACTTCCACCCTCATAACTGCTTCTTTCAAACTCACAATTGGTATCTCGAAACTTGATCCATGCTAGTTGTGCCGCAATCAATTTTTGTTTTCTAGGCCTTTCTAATGAAGATATCAATTGTTGATAAACCTGATTCAGTTTTTTATCTGCATTCTGATAAGACAACTTCGTACATTCATTAATTGCTGCTTGAGTTTGAGGATTATTGCAGTTGAGCTTTTGAACTAAGCGCACCTCAGATAAATCAGGCGTTGTGCCTGCTATTGTCATGGCGAGGGGATTTAAACTGCTGAGAGTTAGTATACTGGACAAGACTAGTAATAATTGACGCATAGCAAAATCTTTGTTCTTAAATATAGAAATTTGATCTTTTTGGTGGTCTCGAACTCAGAATCAGAGTAGAAAGTGGTATGCTCCACAAAGAACTGTCATGGTTTGCACGAAGCTTTGCCTATTCTGCCTACCAGTAAACTCCAGCGATGGAGTTTTGGTTAAAAGAAGAAGACAGCAACTGCATGGAATCGAAAGAGGATAAGCGATCGCAAGCATATATACTTATTGCATCATCCAGAGCCAGGGATGAATTTTTTATTTAAGCAAATAAAATATATATTTTTGTTAGAAGTATGATATTTGTGTCTAAAATATTTTTATTATACGCCAAATACCGATAAAACTCTTGCATCGATCGTTAAAATAACTGTATTCTTTATATTGTTGAAAATTGCTTTTCACAAAAGCAATAACAAAGCACAATTTCAGCACATCGCAAAAAACATTGACTGGGCAAATCGATAAATGTCGATATCAAACCAAAATCTATGTATGCTGTTGTTGCTGGCATTATTGAGTAACAGGAGCAACTCTCAAAATGAAAAATCAAATATTTTGTTTATGCGTGTAGTGTAGCAAGGAATTCAAAAATTTTTACTATTCCCTATCTCTTACAGTCCATACCTAATTTGAATAGAGAAGAGTATTGGCTAAATTTTCAATCTTTTCATCTCTCTAATCGGGGCAAGAAATCTATTCTGTGCTGGCTGAGTTTGGGATTTCAAACTTATTTTATCAACGAATCAAGACCAGGAAAATTATGACCTCTTTAGATCCTAATTTTTTTGACATCCCGGACAAAAGCCTAATCATCATCGACCCAGCCGTTGATGACTATAAAAAGCTAAATGGCAACAACTTGGAAGTCATCTTTAAAGACGTAGTAGATCCAGAAGTAAGAACGGTAACTTCAAAAGCAGAAAAACTACTGAAAGCTCCACCAAAGGAATTGTTAGCGCCTCCTGGTGATTTCAATCCTACATTACTACTGTTTTTTGCATCTGTGACAATACTAGTGTCATCTCATTGCGGTTACTGGCTTTGGCAATGGCCAGACTGGCTGTGTTTTGTTTCTAACACTATTGCTTTGCATTGTGCTGGAACAGTAATTCATGATGCTTGTCACCAATCTGCTCACCGCAATCGAGTCATTAATGCCATACTAGGGCATGGTAGCGCCTTGATGCTAGGGTTCGTTTTTCCAGTGTTCACACGAGTACATTTGCAGCATCACGCTCATGTTAACCATCCCAAAGATGACCCAGATCATTTTGTTTCTACTGGTGGCCCGTTGTGGATGATTGCATTTCGATTCTTGTCCCACGAGGTATTTTTCTTTCGACGGCGACTGTGGCGCAAATATGAGCTATGGGAATGGTTAATTAGCCGCTTAATTGTTGTTGCAATTGTTTATATCTCAGTTCAGTATCATTTTTTAATGTACGTTCTCAATTTTTGGGTTGTACCTTCTGGTATAGTGGGATTAATACTGGGCTTATTTTTTGATTATTTGCCCCATCGTCCCTTTGTTGAACGCGATCGCTGGAAAAATGCTCGTGTATACCCTAGCCCAATTCTTAACATCCTGATTTTAGGTCAGAACTACCATTTAATTCATCATTTATGGACTTGTATTCCCTGGTACAAGTATCAGTCTACATACTATCTGATGAAGCCTTTGTTAGATGAAAAAGGTTGTTATCAAACTTCGGGGTTGCTACAAAAGAAAGACTTTCTAGAGTTTATTTACGACATCTTTGTAGGAATTCGCTTTTCTCATCAAAAAACTAAAAATCAAGATGAATTACAAAGTCTTAAATAAGCATTTTATCTCCTTCCCATGCAGAGCATGGGAATGCCCTCGTTGAGGCTCTGCCTCCAGTCTGGAATTGAGCCAGAGACTCAATAAATGCGTTCCCAGTCTCCGACTGGGAACGAGGGAAATTATAGCAACAGTCAAGGTGGTTAGGACATCAACAGACGATAAAGCTTAGACACAAAAAGGCTTTTCACCCAGTCCCCAGTCCCCAGTCCCTTGCTATATAACTATTTTATTTTTTGTAAATCAAAAAAACTGAACCAATCGGTCCAAGGTTTTCTACATAAGTTTTCTGGTTATAATACAATCCTGGAGACATACCTCCATCAAATAAAATCCCTTCTTGAATCTTACCTAAACAGTTATTGCTAGCAATACCTTCTAAGACATTATCAAACATATCTGGCAGTAACTCTTGATTAAGTTGCGATAATTCAATCTCAGAATTAGCTTTCAAGTCATTAACTAATAAGATTACATAGCCTTGATTCGTGATAGCTGCTAGAGAGCGATTAGTTGCATTTTTACAAGCAAATTCTCCCAAATCTTGACAAATATCTTTAAACTTACCTTGACGATAGAATCTGCCATTACCGCCCACTAAATTATAATTGAGAATATTGTTCGTTCTTCTGCCAGCTTGAATAGTAGCCTGTCGCTGCTGGGGTGTACCTCCTGATATCCCAAAGGAAGAACGTTTATTTTTAAATGCTCCTGAATACTCTACGCCACGAGAAATATTTAAGCCTTGGGGTTTATTTTCAGTATCTATATAGTCGGCATTAATTGCACCAATGGGTAGCTGTCCGTTTAACTTGGCATTTTCATCGGCGATAAGTTCATGAAACTGTTTTGCTACATATTCTTTACGCAGTTTACCTCTACTATCTTTGGCGTAAAGTTTATGAGATAAGCCAACATTAACTTTAAAATCTAATTCTGCTGATTTGGGATTAAAAATAATTACATTGTTAATACCTTTAGGATTTTTTTTACCTTGATTATTGGTTTTAAAAAAATCAATACTGAACTTGGCATCTTTGCCAGGGCAACTTTTAGACGCTTTTGGGACTAAATTTGCTTCCATCTTTTGACAACCTGATAATAAGCTTGCACTGATTATCAAAATAAATAACAAAAATATTTTTTTTGTAAACATAATAATACAAAAAAACCGCTACAGAATTACTATAGCGGGGAATAATTTAAAATTTCAGTCTGGAGTCAATCTCAGAACCAAAACTTAAGAGAACCATTCTAAGACAGCTTCTTCTTTGGTGTTGGTATTCCGAGATGGTGTCTCACGATTAAATTTCATCTGAATCGAGCGGGTTTGCTCGCCATCAGCAGCTACAGCCAAAATTGGGTAGTCAATTAAACCATCTTGGAAGGACATCTGGAAGCGGAATGTTCCATCTGGATTCAGCTTAATTGGACGGCCACCAATAGTTACAGTAGCATCGGGTTCGGTTGCACCGTAGACTATCAACTCAGCATCGGCAATTAACCAGAACTTGCGCGGACGCACTGGTACGGCGGAAGCCGAGAAGCCAACACCTGACATTCCTGCACCGGAAGCGGTTAAACCAGACACGGTAGGAACAGCCCACATACCCACACCAGATGGGAAAATGTAGGAGCTAATAGCTTGTTCGGGACGCGCTGCACCTTGTTGGGAGCCGAAGATAGAGCCAGCAACCCGTAGTGCTTCGGCAGATTCTGCTAAACCAAATATTTCGTCGTAGATGGGGTTGCTGTTGCCATTTACAGCATTACCAACATTACCATTGGCGGTAGCTGCAACCTTCTTGGCGGGAGGAACTAGTTCGTACTGAGTTTTTCCACGTAAATCTTCTTCAAAATTTACAGTGATCAGGACATCCTCAATCCAATCAGAAGGATAGACGGGAGGAATGTGTACTTTACTAGAACGAGCTAGTACTAACCAGCGACCATCAGCAGCACGATAGCCGATATCAATCACATAATCGCGATCGCTAACTGGAACTGGTAGATACCATTCTCTAGCTAGTTCATCAGCGGGATATTCTTGAATGCTATGTGGGCTTTGGTATTCGATATCGATGTCGGTGACATCATAAATCCGTAGTGCCAGTTGTTGTCCGCCTTGCCGACGCAGTTCCTCTTTGTGTTCATTGGGAACATCCCAGTAAGTGTAAGCCCATTGAGGATCGCGCGGTAAGAGTACAATCCGGCTTTCACCATAGCCAGAGGGCAAATCTGCGAGTCCTTCATCAACATCAGCTAAAGATCCACCAGTACGATCTTCCTGACCTAATTCAAACTTTGCAGCTTCCACGGTTTCTTGTGCCTCCAATGAACGAGATGGACTGAGTAAGTTTTTGCTACGCTGGACTTCTTGTATTGATGTCAGCAGTTGTGATTTACGCATTCTGCTATAGCGAGAGATGCTATATTCGCTAGCAACTTTGCGTAGTTGACGTAAGGTCATCTCCTCTAGTGGCGGGCGTTCTTTTGCCATTAATTTGGCCTCCAGTAGTTTAAGCGGTAAATGATTTCCCCTGGTTAAAGAATGCTATGTAAAATCTCATCCATTCCAGATGAATTTCTTATTACTGACTCCTGGTCTTGCCCAGTTTTTAAGTTTTTTAATCTGTTTTTAAATGAGCCAACATCTTTTCAATTCCTCTCCCCATAATGCCGAAATTAGCATTTCTTTGGGATCGGAGGATTTCTGTTTGTTAAGTCTATATTAACCACTAAGCATATCTAGGGATCAAGGGGTCAGAAGTAGGTTTTTTGACTGTTTCACGAATTTATCAGCCCTTCTGGGATCTTATTGTCATAAAATCATGACAATTATCGCGTTTTGTGTGTTTAGCAACGGCGACAATGTCAAATTTTCCTGACATTACTTTCTGGGTTAGCCAAAAACCCCAATTCTTGAAGAAAAATTCAGAAGTCAGAATTTAAAAGCAAAGCCAAAGACGCTGCACTATCAACTCTTTCGTTCAAAATACCCAAGTGATTTCTGGTGACTGACGCCTTTATTCAGTTTCGTTAAGCGATCGCCTTTTTCACCCACCGTTATGTGAAATTAAGTCCCAAGATAGTGTGTAGCCACCATAGAAGAACTTAAGCTTGGCATATAAGTTTAGGGTTTAGGGAAATAGTTATGAATAAGGAAACAGTTCCTAGTCAAGCTGAAAAGTCTAATCCAGAAGGCGATCCATCACAATTAAGTCCAGAGGTATTGGATAAAATCAAACACCCTGCAAGAATAGACGATGTTATTCGAGAGCAATCACCAGCAGAACGTAGAAGTAACCCAGCTTTGGTACCAGAAATGATTGACGATCCAGCTGATAATGATTGATTGAGTTTGCAAAACAGTAATCGAAAAGCTCAAATTCGCTACTTCGTAGAGAAGTAGCGAATCTTGTTAGTAATGTGTTGTTATTCAAGATTATGTAGTTATTCTCGATATATTTCCGGGGTGTTGATGTCTAATAGCACAGCCTGAGTATCAAATTTAACTTAATGAATTCCTGGATAAAATTATTTAATAACTTGGCGTCAATCCAAGAGGATGTTTGAAAAATTATGATTGATGTATCAAATATTTTTTTACCCCACCCTAACCCTCCTCTTATAAAGGGGAGGGAACTAGATTTGTTTTTTCCCCCCAATATATCGGGGGGATTAAGGGGGGTAATAATTCGATTAATACAACATACCAGTTTTCAAACATCCTCTAAGCTTTATTTATAGATATTTTGTAAGTGTGTTCGTAGATACATTTGCCTCTTGAATAATGGCAGGCTAAATTATCATTGTCATCTATACTAAGTTAGATTCTGGAAAGTTAAAGTTTATAACCAGGGTCGTATATACAGGAGCGATTATAAAGTCATTTAATCAAATATTACTGACTGTATTAAAGATAATATCTATACCAGCAAAGTTTCCAAATCTCAAAACGAACAAAACTAACATCTGGTGAAAAATTATTAATCGAAATAAATTCAGGAATTAGACAAAATCATGAAATAACATAGACGCACTGCAAATGCGTCTTATTGGCGCAGCCTCTCCTCGAAAATACAAGCAGCTTGCCACAAAGTTCTTGCGTAAGTCCTGATATTGTGAAACCATAAATTGTAACTTGCTGATACAACTAACTAATTTGTCTCTAGCCTCACTCCAGAAAAATTACTGGTAGTACTAACAATCATGACGCGATCGCCAAATTCAGAAAACAATCAGGAACCATCTAATCGTCGTCTGTGGCTCCTGCTTTTAGGACGTACCAGTTTGGCTTTGGGTGGGGTTTTACTAGTTGGAATTATAGTTGGTGCTTGGTGGGCTAGAAACTATGTATACAAAGATTTAGCACCGTTAGTACAGCAAAATCTTGAGCAATTACTGGGGCGTCCAGTAAAAGTTGGGAACGTTGAACGTTTTTCGCTTTCTAGTCTGAGATTTAGCTCTCTATCGATACCAGCCACTCCCAGCGATGCAGACCGGGTGGTAGCAAAAGCTTTGGATGTGCAGTTCTCGCCGTTGCAACTTCTTCTTAGTCGAAAACTGGCATTAAATGTCACCTTAGTTCAACCCAACGTCTATATTCAACAAGATAAAGATGGTCGTTGGGTGACAGCCCAAGTTAAGGCTGGGGAAGGAAAAGGTTTTATTCAAACTGAGTTGCAGTCACTTCAAATTCAAGATGGCGATATAGAGTTAGTGCCATTTACTGCACCGACTAAACCCAAAGGCTCAGTCATATTAGATCGAGTTGGTGGGATTGCCCGATTTTCCGATCAAAATCAAAGGATCGGTTATGACTTCAATACTCAATTCACTAGGGGAGGCACTGCTAAAATTGTTGGCGAAACCCTAGTAAAAGCTCAACAAACTAACCTGCAACTTTCAGCCCAAAATTTACAAGCATCCGATATCACTAGATTAATTCAGTTGCCGATCGCTCTGCAAGCAGGGTATTTAAATGCTGATTTAGGGGTGCAGATTCCACCCAAGCTGTCAGACATCGCAATTACGGGAACAGCTACAGCTAATCAAGTCACCGCTAAAATTCAAAATATTCCTCAGCCGGTTTCTAATTTTAATGGGAAATTTCTATTTCAAGGTCAGACAGTTACTTTAGATAATCTGAGTACGAACTTTGGCAAAGTTCCGATTGTGGCTAATGGAACAATTAATACTAAAACAGGTTTTAATGTCTCTGCTCTGATCAAACCAGTTAGTGCGAAAAATATCTTAGATACCCTGAAAGTAAATTCGTCAGTCCCAGCTAGTGGCGAAATTCAAGCAAAAATTCAGGTAGGCGGCGCACTTGAGCAACCAGTAGTCAGCGGTACGGTAAGTAACACCAAACCGATTCAAGTCGACCGCGTTCAATTTAATACCATCAACACTGATTTTCGCTTGAATGCATCCAAAACTGCGTCTCAACTTACTGTCTCTAATCTGAAAATAGTCCCCGCAGCTGGCGGTGAAATTATCGGCGGCGGTCAAGCTAATTTGGGAGCTAAAGATGGGGTAATATTTAATGCTCAAGCTGATGGAATATCAGGGGATATATTAGCACGCACCTACGGCGTTACTTTACCGATCGCAGTCGGGAATGTTTCCGCAAAAGCCCAAATTTCTGGCTCACTTCGCAAGCAGCCTTTAAAACTTGATGTTTCCGATGTTCAGATAACGCCGCCAGCCGGAGGACAAATCACCGCCAATGGTCAAATTCAACTGGCTCCCCAAGGTCAGGTAGGCGTAGATATTCAAGCTCAAGGTATTCCCGGAAATGCGATCGCTCAAGGTTACAGCATTTCAACTCCGATTAATGTTGGTGGTATATCTGCGAACGCTAAAATTACTGGTTCTCTGGGTACACCGTTAAATGTCAACGTTGCTCGCGTTCAAGCCAATCCAGACGTAGGAGGGCAAGTTACAGCTAGCGGACGAGTTCAGCTTGCACCCCAAGGTAGGGTGGCGTTGAATGTGCAAGCAAAAAATATACCAGGGGATGCGATCGCCAAAGCCTACAATTCCTCACCCTCCATTACCATTGGTAATGTCTCGGCAAATGCCGATATTTCTGGCACTTTGAGCAATCTGCAAACAGTCGCGCGGGTGCAAGCGCCTAGTGCCACCTATCCCACTAGCGGACGAGTTGTTGTTACCAAACAAGGAGAGAATATCGTCTTTCCCGATGCAGTTGTGAACGTCGCCGGTGGGACAATCACAGCTCAAGGTCAACTTGCACAACAACGCTGGCAAGGATCTGTCAAAACTTCTCAAATTCAACTCAGCCGTTTTTCACCACAACTGCGAGGACGGCTGAATAGCAATATTCAGTTAGCAGGCACAACCCAATCTTTCCAACTTGCAGATATTCGCGCTGCCGGACAAATCAGCCTTCCCCAAGGAGTAGCGCAACTGGCAAAACCGCTGACTGCAAGATTTCAGTGGAATGGACAGCAGATTATCGTTGAAAACGCAAGTACCGCAGGATTTACTGCTAATGGTGCGATCGCGATTCAGTCTCCCCCAACTGGCGCACCCCAAATTGCCGGATTTGATTTAAATGTACTGGCGCAGAATTTCAACTTACAAAATAGTGGCTTTAAAGTTCCTGGGGATGTAGCAATAGCAGGGCGACTAGATTTTAATGGAAAAGTTACAGGAACTCCAGATGTCCCCCAAGCTAATGGCAATATCCGGCTGCGGAATTTCAATGTGAGTAACTTGGCGTTTGACCGACTTTTAACTGGAAACGTGAATTTTCAAGGGGGACAAGGAGGAAGTCTGCGATTAGCTGGAAAACAAGACCGGATTGCCCTTAATTTAGGTGCAGATTATCGTCCCACTTCATTTTTAGTTAAACGCGATCAGGCAGTTACTACGGGTAGAACTGAGGGAGATAACTTGATAATTAACGCCCAACAGTTTCCCATCGCTCTGGTTGGCGGCTTTTTACCTAACAATCAATTGAAACCACTGGGCGGGCAATTATCGGGTAATTTAGTTGTCAATCTGAATAATTATGCCATTGCAGGAGATGTGGCGATCGCAGGGCCTCGTGTTGCCAGAGTTGCAGCCGATGAATTTCGCGGCAACATCAATTATGCTGATGGTACAGCTAGCTTGGCTAATGGTCTATTGCGGATTGGCGATAGCAACATTGCTCTCAGTGGCAATGTGCAAGCAGGGAATGACCCGCAATTTCAATTCCAAGCTAATTTTGCTCAAGCCAATATCCAGAGACTTTTACAAGCGTTTAATATCTTCGACTTTCAAGACCTTAGTACCGGCTTGCAGCCTCCGACGTTAGCTGGTGCCGAAGCACTGGAAACTGAGCCTGTCAGCTTGCCGAATGCAGATTTGAAAACACAGTTAGCATACTTCTCGAATGTTACAACAGCGATCGCCAAAGAACAGCAAGTAGAGAAAAAACAAACCGCATCTTTACCCAGCCTTGCAGAATTAACAGGTGCTTTAAGCGGAGCAATTACAGCCAATGGCTCGTTAAAATCTGGGTTGAATGTTGGCTTTAATTTTCAAGGTGCTAAATGGAAATGGGGTAATTATTCCATCAATCCAGTCGTTGCTCAAGGTACTTTCGCCGATGGTATCGTCACCCTTTCACCCTTGAGTGTGGGGATTGACCGAGGACTAGTGGCGTTTTCAGGACAGTTAGGAACTGACCAAGTATCTGGAAAATTGAATGTAGCCAGTCTGCCTCTATCACTTTTAGAGCCTTTTATCGAAAAATACCCCGTAGATATCACTGGTAATGTCAATGCTGATGCCACTTTAGCAGGTAGTTTGCAAGACCCCAGAGTTCAAGGAAAAGTGGCGCTAGCGAATGCGACTCTTAACAAACAACCCGTACAAACAGGACAGGTGAACTTTGATTACAACAAAGCTCGCTTGAATTTTGATAGTACTTTACTCGTGACCGGAACCCAGCCAGTTGCAATTACAGGTAGCGTACCTGCTCCTTTGCCTTTTGCCAAAGTGCAACCTGATAGCAATCAAATTAACATTGACGCCAATGTGCAAAATGAAGGATTGGCACTGTTAAATCTGTTGACCAACAATCAAGTCGCTTGGGTAGACGGTCAAGGAAAAGTAGATTTAAACGTTAAAGGTACTTTAACCGAACCAATTATTAACGGCAACGCCACATTTAATAATGCTACTTTTAGCGCTCAAGCCTTATCCGATCCTTTAACGAATGTCACAGGAACAGCACTATTTAATGGTAGGACGGTAAGCGTTGAAAATATCCAAGGTAATTACAATCAAGGGCAAGTAACTGCATCAGGTATCTTGCCAATTTTTGATGCTCAACAAGCCGCAGCGAATCCCCTGACGGTATCAATTGCAGACAAACTCAATTTTAAGCTTGCAGGACTGTATGAAGGTGGTGTTGGTGGCGATGTCGTGATTCGCGGCACAGCCTTAAAACCTGTAATTGGTGGAGAGATTCAACTGAGTGATGGTCAGGTAATTATTGGCAACTCGCCTACTACTGCAAAAAAATCAGCAGCTACAGCAGAGTCTAACACTAAGGTCATAAATCTAGATAGACAACAAGTTAACCCTAACGCCACACCAACAGCAGATAATAACGCTAACTCAGTAGCTACAGTGGACGGAAGCACTAACTCAGTGGTTACAGTGGATGGAAGCACTCAGCCAGTGGCGACAACAGACGCAAGCACTAACACCGCAACTCCACCCAACTTACCTGTAACGTTTGCAGATTTAAAGTTGATTTTAGGTAAAGATATTCGGGTTACAACTCAGTCCTTTCTAAGCTTTGTACCAGGAGGAGCGGCATTAAGTCAGCCCCTATTGAGGTTTGACGCAACAGGCGACTTGACCATTAATGGTACATTAGCCAAACCGCTTCCTGAAGGAGTCATTCGTTTGACAGGAGGACGACTGAGCTTATTTTCTACTGAGTTTACCTTGGCGCGGGGCTATGAACAAACTGCGCGGTTTACTCCAAGTCAAGGACTTGACCCGACTTTGGATGTCCGACTGACGGCAATTGTACCGGAAGCATCAGCAAGGAACACTCAAACTTTGGAATCACCATTGTCTTCTGAAGTCAGTGATGTTTCTGTAAACAACTTTGGGACTTTACGTAGCGTTACCGTTCAAGCGAGGGTGAACGGCCCAGCTAGTAAATTGGGTGAGAATCTAGAACTGACGAGCGAACCTAGCCGTAGTAAGGGAGAAATAGTTGCTTTGCTGGGTGGCTCAATTCTGGGTTCTTTCGGTCAAGCAGATGCAGGCCAAGGGCTGACTAATTTCGCTAGTTCTACCATTTTAGGTAGTTTACAAGGAACTATCACTGCGATCGGACAAGCTGTTGGTTTCAGTGAATTTCGGATATTTCCGACTCCATCGATTAATAATGATGAATCAAAAACATCAAGAGCTTCAATTCTGAATTTATCAGCGGAAGGTGTGTTTGATATTAATAAAAATTTCTCTGCCTCTTTATCACGCGCTCTTTCTAGCGATGAATCTTTCCGTTTCAATGTCCTCTATCGAGTCAATGACGAAATTTTGATGCGAGGCTCAACTGATGTGGGGGATGAAAATCAACTCCAAGTTGAGTATGAAACCCGATTTTAGATTGTTGTATTGGCATTGTCAGCCGAAACAATCGCATTGCTGGCCAATAAACTAACTAATTACCCGGACATGATATCACTCAATACTGTTTGGTCAAGGCAAGAGACGGCGATTTATCGCGTCTTTGACGAGCAATAATTTTCATCAAAAAACCTTAACCGAACTGTATTGGGATATCACTGATGATTAAGTTGTTAGTTTGGATGTTCTTGATTTGTTAGGGGTGATGCTGCTGTCTCCACACTTTTTTCTTGGGCTTGTATTTCCAGTAGTTGGGGAATTGTCACAAATCTATAGCCTTGGGCCTTTAAACCTGCGATCATTTCTGGTAAAGCTTTGACAGATTTGGAACGGTTGCCACCCCCATCGTGCAACAGTACAATTGCACCAGGTTTTGCATATTTCAGCACATTTTTAACCAGCCCTGGAACTTGAGGCGAACGACGTTCAGCATCTCCCGATTGTTCTGACCACATCATGACAGCGTATTTCTCGTTTTTGGCATATTCGGCTAGCCCATTGTTCAGAAAACCCCCAGGAGGACGAAATAGAGTAGTTTTCTCTCCAGTAGTCTTGTAGATGATTTCTGCTGTACGATCGATTTCATTAGCCGCAGTAGCTAAGTCCATGTGGCGATACCAATGATGCCATGTGTGATTACCAATTATGTGACCATCAGCAGCCACTTGCTTGGCAACTTGAGGAAAATATTTCACCATTTCCCCGATCATGAAGAATGTGGCTTTTATATCATTTTTCTTCAAGATTTCTAAAATCTGTGCTGTATTTTTGGGGCTGGGGCCATCATCAAAAGTTAGGGCAATAACTTTCTCATTCGGTTTTAGTTTCCCTTGATAAACGATTGCTCCCTGAAATGCCTTTGGCACTTCATTCATCTGCTCTGTGACTGGATTTATGTTCTGTGCATCTGCACTCATCAGCTTGTTATGACTCGCTTTAGCATTCTCGCTTTTTGGCTTGAGAATTCCCAACAAATGCTCAAATCCGCTTGTGGTTAAAAGCAAGCTGATACCTAAACTACTAGCACTAGTAACCAATATAACAATTATTATTTTCAGTAATAAAGATAATTTACGACTAGACACATTAAATCTCCTCAAATATTAGTTATTGGGGATTGGTTTCTCCCTGATGTTCCCATACCTTATATCATGTCCGCGTGATTACTTATTAAACTGGAATTACCCGGACTTGATATTATTCTTAGCCTGTTGTAATTAATATATCTATTGCTGAAAGAAAAAAGAAAACAATAAAATACCTTGAAACATTCCAGCTAAAGTATGTCTCAATTTAGTCAGTACTAATTTGCCACCCTGATTCTACTGAATAAAATAATACTCAGTAAATTTAGCTGACCAGTAGAGCCAGCAATGATAGCAGTATAACCGTAACCTGGAGAAATGCTAGGTAATCGTTATATCATGTCCGGATAATCGCTTACGATCAAAGTAGTGAGTGCGAAGATGAGTAATATCATGTCCGGTTAATTAGTTATAATTCCCGTAATCTATGCAGAAACAAGAAAATTCCTCTTTCCCCCAGCTAAGAAGCCCCCAGCAAGAACTGCGGGATTAATGATAAGTCTTTACCGGACACGATATTAGTTAGGGGCGCATAGCTAGCTGTAAGCCCATACTTCACGCAATTGAAAACATGTATAATTCAGTAGCGCCGAAAGTAAATACTGCGATACTACGAACAATGTTGTTTATTGATTGATGTATGCTAATTACTTGTGGCTTGCCAGTGCTATGGCAACAATGAAGAGATGTTGGCTAGATGTCAAATCGAAGCGCAAATTTGCTTGGACTTTTAATTGAAGCGAGAACGTTGTTGACGACGTTGTTTGTGCCTAGCAATTGCTTTACGCTTCTCTTTTTCTATCGGCGTCTCAAAGTGACGCTTTTTTCTCATATCTTGGAAAATTCCTGCTTTAGAAACTTCCCGTTTAAATCTTCTCAAGGCTGATTCAATACCTTCATTCTCTCCTAAAACTACTTGTGTCATTCTCATTCCTCCTTAATATGGATGAATAGTTCAAGACTAGATACCAAATAAAATATTCCAGCAGAATGGAGCCTTTGGCTTTATCTGCTGGAGACTCTAAATGTGAAATTTTCAGGAATCGACTTAGTAGCGATTGTTGTTGCGGCGGGCATTATTACCGCCACCCCAGCTACCGCGAGAGGAGTTGCTTCTTTCCTCACGAGGTTTAGCTTTGTTCACTTTCAAATCACGTCCCATCCACTCAGCGCCATCAAGTGCATCAATGGCAGCTTGTTCTTGTGTGTCTGATTCCATTTCCACAAAAGCGAACCCACGCGGCCGGCCTGTTTCCCGATCTGTGGGGAGTTGAACACGGTTTACTGTTCCGTATTCTGCAAAAGCCTGCTTTAGGTCATCTTCTGTAACCTGATAGGACAGGTTTCCGACGTAAATTGACATAGAAATCTCCGAATTCAGGGAGTGTAGAGAGTTAAATTCGGAGAGACGGTTTTTAGAAATCAAAACGAGTTACTCAACCGAAAATAATCTTTATGTCCATGAGTGTAGCACAGCCTTCAGCCTTTGAATATTGTCTGATAGTGAATTTTATTCACAAATCAAACCTTTAAAGACGGTTTGCAGACTTTCTAAAGACTGGCTTTTTTGCTTGTACTATATCAAGTTACACTTTTAATCGGAAATCGTAATTAACTTGCGATCGCCCAGATATTTAGTGTTTTCAAAATTAAGCTGTGGACTAATAGGTAAAGATTATTATTCGTAATCAGATTAATCATACCACGATTGAAAGTCTTAAAAGCAAATTAAAGCAAATTAAAAAATATTTATCATCCAGTATCCCGTTAGCTATGATCAAACTGCGCTAAGATACCTTCTGCTTTTTTACATAGTAGTTCGTGATATTCACCATTACTAGCTAGCAAACCTCCCCATTGATTGATATCACCAGTGTTATACTGCAACGGCGTGCCATCGAAGTGAGTAAATTTACCACCAGCTTCTGTTAAAATCAATTCTGGAGCGGCTATATCCCAGTCTTTGGGCGCAGACTTGCCGGAAAGAGAAATGTAAATATCTGCCTGTTGCTCAACAATGGTGGCGATTTTGCAGCCTACACTACCCACAGATTTCTGATTTTGACAGGGTAAATTTTGTAGTAGATGATCTAATCGTTGGTTGCGGTGAGAGCGACTAACGACTAAGGTTAAATCCTCAATTCGTTTACCTGAAGACACTTGTAAAGGAACAGATTCGTTACGAGTTTCTACAAATGTACCCCCACCTTTGGTAGCGTAATATAACTTTTGAGCCTCTGGTACTGCCACCACTGCCAACACTGGGCGTGTTTCCTTGACTAAAGCAATGTGAACTGCATAGTCGCCAGTTTTTTTGATAAAATCTCGCGTGCCATCTAAAGGGTCAATTATCCATACCCAAGGGGCAGAAGCCTGTCTACCACTACTTGACGATTGATAAGTTTCTTCGCTGATGTAAGCAAAATCTTCGTTACCCAAAGTTGCTTGTAGCCTCTGCAAAATGTATTGACTTACAGCTACATCGGCAACAGTGACAGGCTCATTCTGCTTATATTGGACTTCTAAATTAGGGTTTTTTGCAGTACCGTGGTAATACGATCGCAGTATATCTGCTGCGCCCCAACCTACCTCACGAGCGATCGCTAATATTTCTTGTAAATCTTTCATTTTTAAAAATATATATAGTAAGGGACTGGGGACTGGGTACTGGGGACTGGGGAAGGTGGGGTTCCTGAAGAGGATAAGGGGTAAATGGGGACTGGATGAAAAGTCTTTTTGTATCTAAGTTTTATCATCTGTTGATGTCCTAACCACCAAGGCTTGTGCTATATAACGTGATTAGAGGCGCACAGCGATACTTAATTTAACTAATTACTAATTCGTAATTCAAAGTCTTAAATTACGAATTACGAATTACGTTAGCGTAGCGTTAGCGTTAGCGTAGCGGTAGCGAGTACTCGAGCGTCCGCAGGAGCGTCATTACGAATTATCTTAAATCCATCCAGCGCCGAGTACCAAAAAATTTACAGGAATCAGCAGCAATATTAGCTGCCAGTGCCAGTGCATCAGTAAAGCTTTGGCTTAAAATGTAATGACAAAAAGCACCGTGGAAAATATCTCCAGCCCCTAACGTATCAACCGCTTGAATCTGCGGCACATCTACGATACCAGTTTTAGTGCCACTCAAGTATTCAATTGGTTTTTGTCCGTGGGTAATGGCGATATGAGGAATGTCAAATCCACTGAGATAGCTAAATACGTCTTCTCTAGTTTGGCAGTTGGGGGGATAAAAATTAGCTGAACAGATAGCGTAATCCACAAACGGTAGAATTTGCTCAAATCCAGGCTTCCAACTACCACCATCGATCGTTACTGGGATATTATTGGCTTTAGCCATTTGAGCTATGGAATTACCAACCGCCATCTGATGTCCATCAATTAGTACGATATCGACATTTTGCAAAATATCTGACGGGATAGAGGCGCTGCTAGCTTGAGTTTTGACAGCATTGATCGAAACCACAGCACGTTCACCTGTAGCTTGAGTGACAATAATCGAAGATACAGGCGGTACTAAATCAGTGGTAGGCTCAAGGTCTGCGATCGCAACTTTGTAATTTGCTAAGTCATCCCGAATGAGCTGCGTCATTGGGTGAGAACCCACTACACCCAAGACTGTAGCCCGATTTCCTAAATAATTGAAAGTTACAGCCGCGTTTGTTGCTGGGCCCCCTGCCGCTACAGTATAGTCAGTAGCAACAATCTTCTGATTATTCTTAGGGGCAGAGTCAGCAAGGTAAATCAAATCTAAAGTTACTAAACCTACAAATAATCCACGATTCATCTGCTCTTTCGTTCAAAATTCAATTGGAGAATTCTGGCTCACTTCGACTCCTTTCGACTTCGCTCAAGGCAAGTTGCTCAGTGACCTCCTGACTCCTGAATTCTTTTTTGGTAAATGGATATGGCTCTTGACGACTGACAACTTCGATTACTGTTTTTAACCAATCAATATAAGTTTCTTCTCTTCGGATGATCAACTCCAGCACCAGCCTTTGCATCACCTGGTTGCGGTTGGCAGATTCATCACCGATTGATGGCAAATCGATGATTTCACATTCAGCCAGCTTTTTGCTTCGAGCCGCTAATTGTTGCTTTAGTAGGTCAATGATGGTTTCATTCGACAACTGATCTGCAAAATGCAACTGGACGAGTAAAGGTTCTCTGATAGTCGGTAAGGGCTGATGAATCCCTAGCCATCGCCTAAATTCCGCTTTCCCTAGCTCCGTCACACTGTAGACTTTGCGGTTGGGGCGATCGTGTTGAATCTCAATGTTACAGGTAATCCAGCCTTGCTCAACTAGCTTATCGAGAGTTCTGTAAATTTGTGCCTGATCTGCTGGCCATAAATGGGCAATGCATTGATCGAAGCAGCTCGTTTTCAGGTCGTAGCCCGTCATTTCTTGCTGCTGAAGAAGACCTAAAATTACATTTGCTAGCGACATGAAGATGGTTTTCCCATAATTGATATTTTCTGGCTCGGTTCTACACTGTGTACTTCTTATAATTTTATGCTAATATATGATTAATCAGATATAAGACATAACGGTTATAAAAAGATATGCTTATTATAATGCTTCTTAGCAAGGAAACCAAATAGATAAAAAACTCCATTCACCAGGGCATGGGGAAAAAGAAAGGAATAAGTTAAAGGTTACAGGGTATAGATTATTCCCTATCACCTGTTACCTCTTTCCTAATTCCATCCCAATGCCTAATTCTCAATGCTTAGAAATTACTTAAGCCATTGAAGACTATTGTAACGAGAGGATAAGTAACATTGACTTATAACACACTTACAGAAAGAATACGTCAGCATCAATATCTGCGTGATTTACGAAACAAATTACTCGACCTTCACAAGATGTTGCTGGAGACAGAACGCATTGCCTACGAACAGGTTAGTGGACGAGTATCAAGTGGAGAACTTCTTCAGCTAGTCATCGCTCACGAACAATTTGCTTGGCTACATCGCATTTCTGAGATGGTTGTGCAAGTTGATGAAATGCTCCAAGCAGATGAACCGATATTGCTGGACGATTTCCAAAAATTGATTGCTGATGTCCGTACACTCATTGTACCGTTAGAGACGGGTAATACCTTCGAGAGAAAGTATTACAACGCTCTCCAGCGCGAACCTGGTGCTGTGTTGGCACACGCGGAGATATCCAGATTTCTCACGTCTAAGGTTTGATTGCTAATTTACCCAAACAGTGCTGAGTACAAAAGTAAGAATCGTACTCAGCACTTGGGCACTCATCAATAGACCTCTTGGCATTTGTGCTTTTTGCACTCTTAGGGGAAAAGGGTAAAGGTTAAAGGGGAAAGGGAAAATAACAAACCTTTCCTCCTTTTCCCGACTTTTGCCAAGAAGTTTAATCAACTGCCACCAAAGGCTGAGGTATTTCAGCTTTATGCCATAGCGATTGTCCTGTCACGTCGATTAATGACTAACGATCCATTTGCACCAGTTATCGGACAACAGCAAGCTATAGAATTACTCACTCAGGCTGTCAGACAAAACCGGGTTCCTCCAGCCTACTTATTTGTGGGGCCAGATGGTGTAGGCAGGAGTTTAGCAGCCAGATGCTTTGTGGAATTGCTATTTTCTAATGGGATGGGAGTTACTGCATCTTTACAAAACCGTTTGCGTCAGGGGAACCATCCAGCTTTATTATGGGTGGAACCAACGTACCAATACCAGGGACAACGATTAACAGCAGCAGAAGCAGCCGAAAAAGGACTCAAGCGTAAAGCACCACCTGTAATTAGACTAGAGCAAATTCGGGAAATTACCGAGTTTTTAGGTCGTCCGCCCTTGGAAGCACCGAGAAATGTGGTGGTGCTGGAAGAAGCGCAAACAATGGCAGAAGCCGCAGCGAATGCTTTACTTAAAACCTTAGAAGAACCGGGACAGGCGACATTAATTTTAATTGCACCGACACTTGAATCTGTGTTGCCGACTTTGGTATCACGCTGTCAACGCATTCCTTTTTATCGTTTAGATGCACAGTCTTTGGCTGTTGTACTCACACAAACAGGCCATCAGGAAATTTTGTCAAATCAGGCAGTATTGAGCATAGCAGATGGGAGTGCGGGAAGTGCGATCGCATCTTACAAGCAATTACAAGCAATTCCCCCTGAGTTACTCGAAGACTTGAAAAAAGCGCCTAAATCTTACCGTAACGCCTTAGAATTAGCCAAGACAATTGATAAGGATTTAGATACAGAAGCACAACTGTGGTTAATTGATTATCTTCAGCAATCTTACTGGCAGCAGTGGCATCAACCTAGTATCATTAACCAGCTAGAAGAATCTCGAAAATACTTACTTTCTTACGCTCAACCGAGACTAGTTTGGGAATGTCTGCTTTTATCTGTGTATCAAAAATCAAATTCTATTTCTTCTACTCATCGCTGAGTAAAATTGCATTTCTATAGTTCCTCATCAAAGCCTCAGTACAATATTAATTAATTTGTAGCGAAATAAATTAGGCAAAACTCTGCGTTACTTTGCGTTTACTTTGCGTCCCTCTGCGTTTCAAAATATTACAATCTCTTGTTCATCCTCTATCGTCAAGTTCATAGCGAGTGAAGGTATTGTAATAAAAGCGATTCCTGGATAAAACAAAAAGTTTATATGACCTCAGTTTCTCCTCACAAAAAAGCCAGAGCCTTAAAACCTAGCAGCCGCCGCCCTGCAAAGGAACTCTGTAGCGAGTGCGGGCTATGTGATACATACTATATTCACTATGTCAAGGAAGCTTGCGCTTTTATTAATCAACAAATAGGCGAACTAGAACTTGAAACACACACGCGATCGCGCCATCTCGAAAACCCCGATGAACTCTACTTTGGTGTTCATCAAGACATGATAGCGGCGAAGAAACAACAGCCCATTGAAGGCGCACAATGGACGGGTATTGTGAGCAGCATTGCCATTGAAATGCTGAATCGCGGCTTAGTTGAAGGTGTAGTCTGCGTGCAAAACACCAAAGAAGACCGCTTTCAACCCATGCCCGTCATCGCCCGGACTCCAGAAGAAATACTAGCAGCACGAGTAAATAAACCAACACTTTCCCCGAACCTTTCCATATTAGAACAGGTGGAAAAATCGGGGATGAAGCGGCTGTTGGTAATTGGGGTTGGTTGTCAAATTCAGGCATTACGAGCCGTAGAAAAACAACTTGGTTTAGAAAAGCTGTATGTTTTGGGTACGCCCTGCGTAGACAACGTTAACCGCGCCGGACTGCAAAAATTCTTAGAAACCACCAGCAGATCGCCTGATACAGTTGTGCATTACGAATTTATGCAAGACTTCCGGGTTCACTTCAAACATGAAGATGGCTCATCAGAAACAGTGCCTTTCTTTGGCTTGAAGACTAACCAACTCAAAGATGTCTTTGCCCCATCCTGTATGAGTTGCTTTGATTACGTCAACTCCCTAGCTGACTTAGTTGTTGGTTACATGGGCGCACCCTTCGGCTGGCAATGGATTGTAGTTAGAAATGACACAGGTAAGGAAATGCTGGATTTAGTGAAAGACCAGTTAGATACCCAACCAGTAACGTCTAAAGGCAACCGCAAAGAAGCCGTACAACAAAGTATTCCCGCTTACGATAAAGGCGTTACTCTACCGATGTGGGCAGCAAAACTGATGGGTGTGGTAATCGAAAAAATCGGCCCCAAGGGTCTAGAATACGCACGATTTTCCATTGATTCTCACTTTACCCGGAATTATTTGTATGTAAAGCGCAATCATCCAGAGAAATTAGAAGCGCACGTTCCAGAATTTGCCAAGCGTATTGTTGGGCAATATAAATTACCAGAATAGAAGAGGGATTGGGGACTGGGGATTGGGTATTGGGTATTGGGCATGGGGATTGAATTTTCAATTTTGAATTTTGAATTTTGAATTTTGAATTGATTTCTCCCCCACTCCCCCTCACTGCTGACTCAACTCGATAATATTCCCATCAGGGTCTTGAGTGAACAGGGCAGCGCGACCGGAAGCGCTAGCTTGAATGGGATAATTATGATTGAGGAATTCCTGTTTAGCCGCGTCTAAGTCAGCTACTGTGAAGGCAACGTGGGGATTACGTCCCCACTTTTCGTTTGGGTTTTCCGTGGGGACAGTGGTTGCAACTATCAGGTGAATTTGATAGTCGCCGACTTGATACCATGCACCAGGGTAGTTTAGAGAACGATCTATTTTGGATAATCCCAATACTTTGCCATAAAAATGTTCAGAGCGTTCTAAGTCAGTCACAAGAATCGCTGTATGGAGACTTTGGGTAATCTGCATTGTTAATAAGATGTTAGTAAGATGCGATCGCGTTTATTTAAATTTTGGCGTAGTTTAAACTCTTTTGAAGGGTGAGGCAGGGGAGAAATCAATTCAAAATTCAAAATTCAAAATTCAAAATTCAAAATTCAAAATTCAAAATTCAAACATTTTAGAACTTCTGTCTCCTGCCTCCTCTTTTCCAATGACAAATGACAAATGACAAATGACATCACAAACTTAAAGGCAGCTGAATTGTAAACGTTGTCCAGCCCTGAGAACTGGTAACTTCAATCGTGCCTTGGAGATATTCTACTAACTTCTTAACCAATGTTAAACCTAATCCTGTGCCGCTTTGTTGCCAGCGTTCGCTTTCAGGAATTCGGTAAAACGGCTCAAAAATTCGAGATTGTTCTTTTTTCGGAATTATCACCCCAGAATTGCTAAATGTGATTTGAAAATAAGGAACTTGAAAATTATCTAATACACCAGATTTAGCATCCTCATCGATCGGACTTTTTGTGATATAAATTAGCTGAACGTTTAACACAATCTGTCCATCAGGTGGAGTGTATTTACAAGCATTGTTGAGTAACTCTGAGATAATTTCAGTCAGGCTAGCCAAGTCTGAAACTAAAGGTGGTAAATCTGGAGAAACACTAACTTGCAAAAACTGTTCTCTAGCTTGAGCGCGTTCTTGAAAATACTCGGCAACGTGAGGTAGCCAGTTTTGGAGTTGAATTGATGTTAATTCCAATGGATAGACATCTGCATCAATCATTCGTAGATGCAGTAAATTGTCAACCAAATCCAGTTCTTGTTCGCACTGTTCGCGCACAATACGTAAATAGCGGTCTACAGATTCAGATGGGGGAAGTGTGTTTGAATTTAAGATACCCTGGCGATCGAGAATATTTTCTAGCACAGAGATTGCCATTTTGATGTTTGATAAGGGCGTTCGCATTTCATGAGAAGTTGTTGCCAGAAAATCCTCTTTTAATTGGTTCAGGCGTTGCAGTTCTGCCACACGAATTTCTAGTTGTTGGGCGCGTTCAGATGCGAGATTGCGTTCTTCGGTTAACCGTCGTTGCGTGTCATCTCGGAAAACAAATACGGCTCCTGTAATTACACCATTATTATTTCTTAGGGGAGTAGCGCTATCAGCTATTGGTATAATTGTCCCGTTTCTAGCAACTAGTAGAACACCACTGCCTAAATATATAGTAGTTTCTTGTTGGAGGGCTGCAATAATTGGATTTTCTGTCGGCAACTGAGTTTGTTCATCAATGATTTTGATAACTTCAGTTAACGTCTTGTCTTTAGCTTCATTCCATTGCCACCCTGTTAGAGCTTCAGCTACCTGATTGATGTATTTAATATTTAATTTAGTATCGACTACAATTACCCCATCGCCCATTCCTCGAAGCACAGAACTCAAAAATTGCTCGCGATCGTAGCGATTGAGTGCTGTTTGAATAGCAACGTAAAGTTCTTGCTCTTTAATGGGTTTAAGAATATACCCAAAGGGGGATGTCAGCGTTGCTCGCTCAACAGTACTTTGATCGGAGTGACCGGTGACGTAGATAATCGGGATTTGCAAATGATGCCAAATTTGCTCTGATGCCTGGATACCATCTATTTCACCGCGTAATCTGATATCCATTAAAATTAAGTTTGGGCGTAATTCAGTTGCTTTTGCAATTGCCTCTTCGGCAGAATCGGCAATATCTAAAACAACATATCCTAAAGACTCTAAAGTTTCTTGTAAGTTGATAGCAAGGATATATTCATCTTCAACAACAAGGACTCGAACTGTCTCTTTTTTCTGCGTGTTTGGTGAGAGGTCAATTATGTTCATATCCGGCTGTTTGTAAAAGTAATTTTGAACTCTGTTCCTTGTTGAGAGTCAATTTCAAGTTTTCCTCTTAGCTGCTTGACTAAACCCTGGACAAGTGTTATACCCAGTGTTTTAGTTTTCTTACTATCAAAGTTTTCGGGTAAGCCAACACCATTATCTCTAATAATGAGTGTCAAAGTAGATGCGGATTCTTGATAAAACTTAACCTCAATTTTACCACCATGATTACCAACAAAAGCGTATTTTAAAGCATTAGAAACCAGTTCATTAATAATCAAGCCACAAGGAATGGCGGTTTCGATGTCAAGGCTAGCATTATCCACTTGAATATGTAATTGAATCTGGCTGGAACTGACATTATAGGAATCAAATAAATGAGTTGTTAAATCTGGAATGTATTGAGCGAAATCAATATCAGCGAGGTCTTCAGAACGGTATAGTTTTTCATGAACTAGGGCAATGGAAGCAATGCGGTTTTGGCTATCGCGCAAAATAGCTGTCACCACAGGATCTTGTGTTCGTCTGCATTGCATTTGCAGCAAACTGCTGACAATTCCTAAATTGTTCTTAACACGATGATGAATTTCTTTGAGTAATACTTCCTTTTCTTTTAGAGAGGCTTTGATTTTTTCTTCCGCTTGCTTTTGCTCGGTGATATCTTGTTGGATAGCCACAAGGACACTTCCATACTCAGGATGTTCAAAAACGGAAGCGGTAGCGCTACACCAGAATGGAGTGCCATCTTTTTTAATATTGTGGACTTCATAAATTGCTTCACGGTGTTCTAAAATAGCAGTGCAAATCGCCTGATTAACATCTTCAGGTGTATTGTTTTCATCACCATAGTTAACAATCGATACGTGCTGACCAATTAATTCACCAGATTCATAACCAAACATCTGCTCGAATTTAGGATTGGCGTAGACAAACACGCCATCTGTAGCACGAACTAAGCAAATTCCCTCCGCCATGTTGCGGGTAATGACTGCTTGCAACTCTAACATCTGTTCAGTGCGTTTGCGATCGCTGATTTCAACTACTACAATGCCCATGCTCATAGGTTCATCAGCTTCAGACTGAATCGGAAAATAGGAAGCTAGCCAAGTCCTGATTACACCTGGAAATTTTGGGGTTTCTCCCCTGACTTCCAAATCCAGAATCGGTTCACCCGTTGTTAAGACCTGTCGAAAGACTCGATCTTGGTTCCGTGCTATATCAGGGACAATCTCCCACGTTGTCTTGCCAATATGCTCTGCTGCGGGAATGCCATTAATTTCTGCTAATGCTTCATTAATGAATGAATAACGCAGTTCCCGATCGAGAATGGTTATCCCAACAGGTGCATTATTGATGAAGGTATCCAATAACTTTTGCTTGTGAGCTAGTTCTCGCTCTAGAATTTTGCGTTCTGTGATATCAATCGCCACCCTACCCACTAGCTTTTGTGCAGACAATCCCAGAATTGGGAATTTGTATACCAAGAACTCACCGAGAGAACCGTCTGGTCGAGGAGCAAATTCAATCACCTCAATTACCTGGTTTGTCTCTATGACTGTGCGAATGTGATCGAAATGTTTTCGAGCAATTTCATCTGGGTAGAGGTCAGAAATAGATTGCCCAATCACCTGTTCGGGTAGTAATTTAAATGTCCGCAGGTATGTTTGATTTAAGTAAAGTACACGCCCATCTGTATCAGTTATCCAAGCTAGCACTGGGCTGTTGTTCATAAATGCCTGGAATCGAGCTTCACTTTCTTGCAAAGCTGCTTCTGCTTGTTTACGTTCACTGACATCAATAATTACTCCTAACATCCGTACAGGTTCGCCTGCTTCGTTGTAAGCAGCACGCCCTTTTCCCGTGAGCCAGCGAACCCTGCCATCGGGATAAATCACTCGATATTCAGCTTGAAAATTAATATGTTGTGCCAGTGCATTTGATACAGTCTGTTCAATTCCGTCAACATCCTCTGGATGCACGCGATCGCGCCATAATTGATAGCTGGCTGATATTTCTGGCTCTAAACCTAACAAACGAAAATGGTTGTCGTTCCAGATAACTTCGCCTGTTTGAATATTCCAATCCCAAAGACCGATGTGATTAAATTCTAACGTTAGTCTCAGTTGTTCTTCACTTTTGGCTAAGGCTACTTCGGCTTGTTTGTGTTCGCGTAGTGCGGCTTGTCGAACGCTGATATCTCGATGAGTACCAGTCATTCGCAGAGGATTACCATCTGCATCTCGCATCACAACCTTACCGTAGTTGGCAATCCATTTGTATTCCCCTGACTTAGTGCAAAGTCGATAGTCAAATTTGTACGGTATTGAACTATCCTTGAGGTGAGCTGCCAAGATTTTTTCCACCCAAGATAGATCGTCTGGATGAACTAATCGCTCCCAAGTACTCAAATTCTGTGGGAGTTCATCAAAGCGGTATCCGAGCATTTCTAAATAGCGAGGGCTGTAATACACCTCTTTAGTCAAAATATTCCAGTCCCATAAAGCATCTCCAGAAGCTTCAAGGGCTAATTGTAGTCGTTCCTCGCTTTCTCGCAGAGCGATTTCTGCTCGTTGCTGCTCTTTTTCACCATACTTCCGGGCAGTAATATCCGTGATTCGTACCAGTTGCATCACAGTACCAGCGACTGTAATTTGTTTGGCGGCGATATTTCCCCAAAAGGGTTTGCCCTGCTTAGTAATATATTCAATTTCTCGACTCCAAAACCCTTGCTGCTTAATTTCTTCCATAAAGGTGGCGATTTCATTGGAAGTAAACGGTTCTTTTTGCAGAGTATTACCTTCAATATTAATCAGTTCAGCTTTACTAGAGGCTACAAATAGCTCCACTGCTCGATCGTTACAGTCAGCGATCAGTAATGTTTCAACATCTACCAAAAAAAGTGCATCAGCGGATTCGTTATAAACAGCTTCTAGCAGGTCACGACTACGGATGATTTCTAACTCATTTCGTTTACGTTCTGTAATATCTATAACCGCTCCCAACAGTTTAACTGGCTGTCCTTGAGCGTCATAAGCTATCTCTGCTTTTGATTCAACGTAGCGCACCGAACCATCAGGTCGGATAATTCGATACTCAAGATTGAAAGGGGCTTGTTGAGCGTAGGCATAGCCCGTTGTAGACACGATCTTTTCGAGTTGGGCTTTGACCAAGGCGCGATCGCCTGGATGAATTATTTGCAGAAGTTCCGCTTGGTCGGGTTCGTCTTGAGTGGGATTTAGACCAGAGATGCGAAAGGTTTCCATTGACCAGGAGCGCTTTTTCGTTTCTAAATTCAATTCCCAACTGCCTACATGGGCGATTTGTTGAGTAGTGGCTAGCAGTGCTTTACTTTGTTGGAGCTTTTCTTTAGCTTGTTTGAGTTCGGTAATATCTCGCCCTTCTGGAATCAACAAAACAATTTGACCTGTCTCATCTAAAAGCGGACGGAGTGAAAAATCGATTGTTGCTACCCGATTATTTGCACCAAGAACATCAACTTCATAGCGAATAAACTCTCCTTGGGCTGCACGAGCGATCGCTTGTTTTAATTCTGCTTGAGTTTGCGGTGAAATTGTCCACCAGTGTGCTTCCCAAAAAGGGCGATTGATGACATCTTCTAGTTTCAGTCCGGCAAAATTTAGCGCCGTCTGGTTCGCCTCCAGTAAAATGCCAGCTGGCGTTAGCAGTCCGATGAACTGGAAAGTATTATTGAAGATCGCACGAAAACGGCGATCGCTTTGGTGCAATTTGGCAGTGCGCTCCTTTACTTTGGCTTCTAACTCGGTGTTGAGAGTCTGGAGATTGTGATAGAGTTCGGCTTGTTGGATAGCGATCGCTAGTTGCACTGTTATTTGCTTGAGCAATTCCACCTCAAATGTCTGCCATTGTCGCGGGGCAGAACATTGATGTGCAATAAATAGCCCCCAAAGTTCAACTGTTTGAGTCCCCTTGTTCTCTAATAAAATCGGGACAACTAAATTCGCCTTCACCTGAAACCGTTCCAAAAGTTGAATATGGCAATCACTTAAACCTGCTTCGTAGATGTTTGTGGCTGCCCAAATTTTTCCTCGGCGATATTCTCCCCCCTGATTTTCCTGAAAACAGGTATCTTCAATCTCCAGTCCGAAGATTGGTGTCCATTGGGGTAATACCGACTCTGCGACGATGTTACCCCGCATTTGTGGCGTAAATTGATACACTATTACCCGATCGGCGTGCAATAACTGGCGGACTTCTTGAACACTCGTGGCAAGGATATCTTCAAGCCTCAACGATTGGCGAATATTAAGAGCGATCGCTCCTACTAACTTTTGTTGTTCCTGTTGTTGTTTTAGCTGCTGCATTAGCTGCATCTGCTCGATCGCCCCATGAACCGCTCGACGTAAATTATCAGAAGTCAGTTTTCCCTTGACTAGATAATCTTGCGCCCCACTCTTGATCGCTTGGACTGCGATCGTTTCGTCTCCCTGTCCCGTCAGTAGAATTACTGAAACCTGGCTATTAGAAGTTTGCCTCTGTAGCTGAGTGAGAAATTCCAGCCCGTCTAAATCTGGTAATCGATAGTCCAACAAAATCACATCTGGTATTTTCTCTTGACAAGCTTGTAGCGCCTGATTTCCAGATTCAAATTCGTAAATATCATAAGTGTAGCGATCGTCCCGCTTTAGGAAGCGTCGATACAAAGCTCTATCTTCAGCAGAGTCTTCTACAAAAAATACAGTTGTCATGTTGTCACCCTCCTAAGACAGCTGCGGGAGTGAGGAGTGAGGAGCAGGGGAAAAGGTTAAAGGGAAAAGGAATAAATTTAATCTTTCCCCTTTTCCCCTTACCCCTTTCCCTTTGTCCATACCCAATGTCCCATACCCAATTCGATAAACCCTAAATCAGCAAATTCGGACTTTTTCTCGATCGCAGACTACTATTTTTAGTCGTATAAACGCATAATAGAATAGTGACTGATCTGTTCGCCCCTTTACAATCTCTCAAACAAGGTGACTGGTTCAAGCTGATCTGCGGAGCCAGCTTCCAGCATTTGCCGGCAGTCAGAAGTTTAACGTTAGCCTATACTTTGGCGGGCGCTGACTGCATAGATGTTGCAGCTGATCCAGCAGTAATTGCAGCAGCGCAATCAGGGCTACAAGCAGCCAAATCTCTGGCTCAGGATGCCCAAAAGCGAGGCTTTGACTACAAAGGCAATTTACCCTTTTTGATGGTCAGCCTAAACGGTGGAGAAGACCCCCATTTTCGCAAAGCAGAATTTAATCCTCATGAGTGTCCTCCAGATTGCCCTAGACCCTGCGAACGGATTTGTCCGGCACAAGCGATTGTGTTTGACAGTATCAAAGAAGACTTTTCAGGAGTAGTATCCAAAAAGTGTTATGGCTGCGGTCGTTGCATTCCAGTTTGCCCTTATGGTATAATTTATACAGCTTCATACGTGACAACGCCAGGAGCGATCGCGCCATTGGTAATGTCAACGGGAGTAGATGCCGTAGAAATCCATACAAAAGTCGGGCGATTGGCAGAATTTGAGCGATTATGGCAAGCAATTTCACCGTGGGTTGATAAACTAAAGTTACTAGCCATCAGCTGTCCTGATGGTGAAGGGATGATTGACTACTTAAGAACGCTCTACGAAAGGATTGCCCCATTCAAGGGTGCTTTAATTTGGCAAACCGATGGTCGTCCCATGAGTGGTGATATTGGCGATGGCACCACAATAGCCGCAGTGAAATTAGGGCAAAAAGTTTTGGCAGCTAAGTTACCAGGATATGTGCAGTTAGCAGGCGGCACAAATAAGTATACCGTTGCTAAGTTAAAGGCAATGGAACTGCTCAAAGAGGCAAGGGAGCAGGGAGCAGGGAGCAAGGGGGAAAACTTTTCTCCTCTGCCCCCTGCCCCCTGCCCCTCCGCCTCCATCGCCGGGGTCGCCTACGGTAGCTACGCTCGCGTACTGCTGTCACCAATTCTCGAACAGTTAGAGAATAAGGAGGTAAGTAACACCAATATGAAGGCGACTGTTCGCCTAGAAGAAGATGAAGTATTGCTTTGGCAAGCTGTAGAACTTGCCCATTCTCTCGTTTCCCAGATCAAGTCACAGCAGGAGCATTAATCGCTCGTTCGGAAATATACCCAGAGCGGGTTCTCCTGCACGCAAATGTCCTCGCTATCTCTAAAAACGTCACCATAGAACGCATGACGATTACAGACGATCTCCAAAAGTTATTAGACATTTTGCCCCAAGACCTGCAACAAGTACTAGAGAGTCATCCCAAACGAGATAGTTTAGTAGAAGTGGTCTTGGATTTGGGTCGTCGCCCAGAGGCTCGCTTTCCTAATCAAGCTGAGTATTTGAGCGAAGTACCCGTTACTCAAGAACAAATAGATGATTGCATTCAACGAGTCGGAATCTTTGGCGGAGATAATCGGGCAGGAATTGAGCAAACTTTGCATCGGATCAGCGCTATTCGCAACCGCACTGGTAAGATTATTGGCTTGACCTGTCGCGTTGGTCGAGCCGTATTCGGAACCATTGGCATGATCCGCGATTTGGTAGAAACTGGTAAATCGATTCTCATGCTGGGGCGTCCAGGCGTGGGTAAAACTACCGCCTTACGGGAAATAGCCCGTGTTTTAGCGGACGATTTGCAAAAGCGAGTAGTGATTATTGACACTTCCAACGAAATCGCTGGGGATGGTGATGTTGCTCACCCCGCCATTGGTCGCGCCAGACGGATGCAAGTGGCTCATCCAAACGAACAGCATCAAGTGATGATTGAGGCAGTGGAAAACCACATGCCAGAAGTCATTGTCATTGATGAAATTGGCACGGAACTGGAAGCTTTAGCGGCTCGTACCATTGCGGAACGGGGCG
Organism: Nostoc sp. DedSLP03; assembly: GCF_034530815.1. Classification (NCBI taxonomy): domain Bacteria; kingdom Bacillati; phylum Cyanobacteriota; class Cyanophyceae; order Nostocales; family Nostocaceae; genus Nostoc; species Nostoc sp. DedSLP03. The sequence goes on along the minus strand of NZ_JAVRCK010000009.1, from coordinate 81,859 downwards.
TACAGTTGGTAGGTACTGCCCACGGTAATCAGATCGAAAATCTAATTAAAAACCCCACCCTAGCTGATTTAGTTGGGGGTATCCAAGCTGTGACGTTGGGAGACGATGAAGCCAGACGGCGAGGCTCTCAAAAGACTGTTTTGGAGCGCAAAGCCCCACCTACCTTTGAAATTGCGGTGGAAATGTTGGAACGCCAACGCTGGACAGTACATGAAAGTGTTGCTGACACTGTAGATAATCTGTTGCGGGGGCGTCAGCCTACTCCACAAACCAGAACCGTTGATGACCACGGCAAAATTGCAGTTACACGTCAGTTAGCTGTTGTCAACGGTCGTGGTGGACAGCTAGGAACAGTGGAGGATTCTTTCCCACCGGCGCGACCGTCTAATGGCTGGCGTTCATCTGGACAAATGGTTGCACTACCGCAATTGCCTGTAGAGCGGGTAACTGGGCGCAGTGAGTTTGACCGTTTGCTGGATGAATCCTTCAACTATTCTGAGAGCATTGATTTCGATGCTGTTACTAGACACCCAGGGCCGAATGGTGAAGATTTGCCATTGCACGTTTACCCTTATGGGGTGAGCCGCCACCAACTAGAACAGGTGATTAGCGTGCTAACTTTGCCCGTAGTATTGACAAAAGATATAGATAGTGCTGATGCAATTTTAGCACTGCGATCGCACGTCAAAAACCACGCCAAATTACGCCAAATGGCCAAAGCGCGTCATGTACCCATCCACATGATTAAGTCCAGCACCATTCCCCAAATTACCCGTGGTTTGCGGCGGTTGCTGAATATCGACGACCCAGAAATGGCTGATGATAGAGAACTGCAATTGTTTTTGCACAATGGTAGCGATGATGAGATGGATGCCTTAGAAGAAGCTAGACTTGCCGTTGAGCAAATTGTGATTCCTAAAGGACAGCCAGTCGAGTTATTGCCACGTTCTCCCCAAGTTCGCAAAATGCAACATGAGCTGGTAGAACATTATCGCCTCAAGTCGCATAGTTTTGGCGAAGAACCAAATAGAAGATTACGGATTTATCCAGCGTAACTTTAAGGGACTTCCAGTTAAAAAAATATCCCATAGTAGGGGCGGACTTCCAAATAAAAAAACATCCCAAATTTTCTTGTGGGATGGGTGTCCCCACTCGTCCCAGATTTAGGGCGCTCATGTTGCCCACCCCACAAAATGGATAATTTATTTCTTGGAAGTCCTTTAGGAGAAAAATCGATGCATTTGAAAAGCGCTTTAACCATCAAAAATCGCCAAAATCATTATCTATACTCAAGCTAATAGTCCAATTTTCCCGCACTAATTCGCTGTTATCATCAACATCACGCAGCGTCTCATAGACAAAGAATTCGTAGAGCGTGGGTTAGTCCTAATTCATTTAATCTTGCATTTTTTTTAACATCTGTTACATTACTTTACAGATAGTTATAACTGCTACAACACTTGAATTTTGGAGTTATGCTCATGTCAGATTTGAAGAATTCTGCGTCTATTGTTTCAGAAGATCCTAATGCTGTGCGTTTTGGCTTCACTCCTCAGAGTGAAAATTGGAACGGTCGGCTTGCAATGATTGGTTTTGTCTCTGCGATTTTGATTGAAGCTTTTTCTGGTCAAGGGCTACTCCATTTCTGGGGTATCCTCTAAATTGGCGATCGCAGGGTAGAACTGCTGTACTACCCTGCAAAATTCTCTATATTCTACGCCAGTCATTCGTTTCTAACCGATGGTGGCTGTTGCAATTGGTGCAAAATATCAGATTTTTCCGGTTGAGCCAAAATATAAGTGAATAATTACTTTACATTGAATATGTATAGCTAAAACTCATGGAACTACCCCAACGCGTATCAGTCCGCTACAAAGACGCGTCCTTCAACACCAATGAAATCCGCTTGAGAACTTTTCGGCTTGGTTTGCAAATATGGGATGAACAAACCAAACCCAGAAAAACAGAGCTTTATCAGTTTATATCGTCTTGTTTGAAACAAGTTGACCGCCAAGATCGTTTTATGTTTTCTATGTTGTTCATAGAATTAACAGACCTCATACGTAACTCTTCTCTGGAAAGAGGAACGAAAGAGGTTTTGATTAAAACAGCTTTTAGAGAATTTGCTTGTGCAATAACAGATTTTGAAGACGTTGCCAAATAAGCTTAGTTATGGGAATGCTGGAATTGCCTAAGCTAGGCATCACCTTAAAGCCATCTGACCTAGTTGAGTGGGATATCTTGGGATATCTATAGTAAACAGCTTTTCAATCGGATTAGTTTTTTAGCTAAATGCGCGGATGGGTAGGTGTTGGGGAAGGGGGGAATACAAAAATAGCTGAATTGCCCTATATGCAAGGTTTTGAGGGCTGTAGCATCTTCAAACCATCCGCGCACCTTATGTAGACTGAGTTTCAGCGATTTACATTTAGCACAATTGCCACTGTTTATGTTATGATTTTTGCATTCGCGCTATTGAACCTTGAAAACCAAATAACACAAGTCTTTCAGACGCCTGCGATCGAAATCAACTAAAATCCCTATTAGGGATTGAAACTCAAAGGTTTGCTTGGTAAGTCGGATTTTTACCATCGAAATCAACTAAAATCCCTATTAGGGATTGAAACAGCTTTTGAATTCTGTAAGCAGGAAACTCGTGGACTCATCGAAATCAACTAAAATCCCTATTAGGGATTGAAACACTGATAACGGTTAGAACATCATTGTTTATGCGAGTGTGATCGAAATCAACTAAAATCCCTATTAGGGATTGAAACCAAGTTCTAGATTTTCAATCAAATTCAATTCCAGTATCGAAATCAACTAAAATCCCTATTAGGGATTGAAACAATGCATGAGGATGTAGTGAATCTTGGCAGTAGGATCGAAATCAACTAAAATCCCTATTAGGGATTGAAACAGACCCTTTGCTAGATCCTACAAATCCAAAACATCGAAATCAACTAAAATCCCTATTAGGGATTGAAACATAATAATCGATCATGTCGATCCTCATGAACTTATCGAAATCAACTAAAATCCCTATTAGGGATTGAAACAGACAAGGATTTACTGCTATTCCTTATCACTTAAAATCGAAATCAACTAAAATCCCTATTAGGGATTGAAACTGGAGCGATCGCTGAATCAACAAATTTCAAATTAAAGATCGAAATCAACTAAAATCCCTATTAGGGATTGAAACGAGTGCGCTGGCCCAAGAGGGAAAATATTTTTAAATCGAAATCAACTAAAATCCCTATTAGGGATTGAAACTTGATGGCGCAGTTGCTCATATTAAAAATGCTTGGCAAGATCGAAATCAACTAAAATCCCTATTAGGGATTGAAACATGGAAGTTCCGGCAGTTAGTCCGGCAACGCGGAATCGAAATCAACTAAAATCCCTATTAGGAATTGAAAAAGCCGCAGGATCATAGCTTATGAACACAATTGTTTATCATCCTGATTACTACCGCATAATTGAGCGCGTCTCTAATGGATGGTTATTTAAGAAAGGTGAATTATTTCACACAACATTACCATTTGCTGTTGACATGAGCGACTTTGAGCTTCTGTATGGCATCAGCAAGCAACAGGTAGCGGTTGAACTATGCAAAATTAACAGCGGCAAAGCTGGCTATTACTTGGCCGACCTCCGTAACAAAAAATATTACTACTGTGGAACTGAGCCAGTGGAAGTAAAAGGTAAGTTACTAGACTTAGGAATTGGACGGGAAGATCCAACGATCGCAATCAATTAAAATCCTTATTATGGATTGAAACTTATCTTCTATCGTCTTGGTGCGATCGCCTGATGGGGCAATACGATTGCAATCAATATCCCTATCAGGTATTGGAACGAAGTATACTGAGAGCTAGCCTCTAAAAATAGTATTAAAAATTACAAAAATTACTTCAAAGGCCATTCCCCATCCAGCTTGAGGGCTGTGATATTATAGGAGACTGCTGCATACACTTTAGAAAAACTAGAAACTGAATCGACCATGGCCCTCACGCAACAGCGGAAACAAGAAATAATCTCCAACTACCAAGTTCACGAAACTGACACTGGCTCGGCCGATGTCCAAGTAGCTATGCTAACTGAGCGCATTAACCGCCTCAGCGAACATCTCCAAGCAAATAAAAAAGACCATTCTTCCCGAAGAGGACTGTTGAAGCTAATCGGACAGCGCAAGCGTCTTCTAGCTTACATATCGCAGGAAAGCCGGGAAAAATATCAAGCTTTGATTGCTCGTCTCGGTATTCGTGGATAGGACTACCGCTTATGTCTGCTGAAGAATCTGAACGCAGTCGTTTGCCTTTTGAACCAAACAAAAAGCGCCAAAAACCCGCAAAAGCTCAAAGTAAACCAGCCGCACAGCCCCAAGAATCCGTCAAAAAGGCTGATAAAAAAGTGGTTTACACCAAACAAGAGATGGCAATTCCCCAAGTAGTCAGCCAACGAATGATCCGACGGGTAGCTGGGTTCTCTGGTGTACCAACAGCTTTGGGTATTAGCGCTTTGGTTGCTAGCTATCTGCTTGCTGCCTACTCTGATATCCGACTACCTCCCATCGCCGTGTTATTGGTGAACATGGGATTATTTGGTTTAGGGGTTTTAGGAATAACTTATGGCGTTCTCTCTGCCTCTTGGGATGAAGAAAAAGTCGGAAGTTTTCTGGGTTTGGGTGAGTTCAACACCAATTTGGGACGAATGGTGGCAGCTTGGCGCGAAACTCGGCAAAAAAACTGATGATGAACAGCGCTCAGGTATTGAGTAACTGCGATATTGGGTAAATGAAAAAGTTAATGTTGAAGTTGAAATTCGATCGCTTCAACATTGCTAGTTAAAATTTTACAATCATTTTTATACCCCATATCTAGTTATTTAGCAGTAAAAATACTGACTGAGCGCAGCATTTTATCTATTTATTTTGTAAACAAATTTGATTTTTAACTATTTGTAATTAGGCCAATAGGCAACAATAAAGTTAGCCTATTTACAGAAAATTTTACTCAATTAATTAATCAGGGACTTTCAGATGATTATAGTAATGAAAAGTGGTTCCCCAGAGGCGGAAATAAACCGCATTGATGAGGAACTTAGTAGCTGGGGGCTAACTCCAGAAAAAATTATTGGTCAACACAAAGTAGTTATTGGTCTAGTAGGTGAAACCGCCAGCTTAGATCCGCTACAAATTCAGGAACTTAGCCCCTGGATTGAGCAGGTGTTACGGGTAGAGCAGCCTTACAAACGAGCTAGCCGTCAGTATCGCCACGGCGAAGCTTCAGATGTGGTGGTTAATACTCCTGATGGAGCGGTAGTATTTGGCGAACATCAGCCTTTGGTAGTTGTTGCTGGCCCCTGCTCCGTAGAAAATGAAGAAATGATTGTAGAGACGGCGCGGCGCGTCAAGGCTGCTGGAGCCGCATTTTTGCGCGGAGGGGCATACAAACCCCGGACTTCACCTTATGCCTTCCAAGGACACGGCGAGAGTGCTTTGGATTTGTTAGCGAAGGCGCGGGAAGTTAGCGGACTTGGGATTATTACAGAAGTGATGGATGCCGTAGACTTGGATAGAATTGCCGAAGTTGCTGACGTGATTCAGGTGGGAGCAAGAAATATGCAAAATTTCTCCTTGCTCAAAAAAGTCGGAGCGCAGCCGAAACCAGTCCTGTTGAAGCGAGGAATGGCAGCGACTATTGAAGATTGGTTGATGGCAGCCGAGTATATTTTGGCATCTGGCAATCCCAATGTAATTTTGTGTGAAAGGGGAATACGCACCTTTGACCGTCAGTATACGCGAAATACACTGGATTTATCGGTAGTGCCAGTGTTGCGAAAACTGACTCACCTGCCAATCATGATTGACCCCAGCCACGGCGTAGGTTGGTCTGAATTTGTGCCTTCAATGGCAATGGCTGCGATCGCAGCTGGTACAGATTCCCTGATGATAGAGGTTCACCCTAATCCTGCCAAGGCTTTATCCGACGGGCCCCAATCTCTGACACCAGATCGTTTCGATAACTTGATGCAAGAATTGGCAGTGATTGGTAAGGCGGTGGGACGCTGGCAGCAACCAGCAGTGGCTCTAGCTTAAAATTCAGTTGCAACTTATTGCTAGGCATAAATAAATTAAGGTTTGTAGTGAGTTAGCGCGGTCTTCTCCCAAGGGGAGACGCCAAGGGCGATGGGGGTTTCCCCCATAAGCGACTAACTTTCCCGTTGGGTCAGGACTTGAGTTTTGATAAATCTGAAGAAGCGGAAAATCGCTCACTACAAACTAAGATTTTCTTAGATGTTTAATTATGCCTAACTATTTATTTATTAGACCTCTTGCAAAAGTCTCTAACACCCCACCCCCAACCCCTCCCCGCTTGCGGAGGGGAGACAAAGCGTAGCTTTGGGGGGGTGGGGTTATTTCTTATTTTTGATTTATGCAAGAGGTCTATTGTAAAAGTGAAATAATTACCCTTTAGAATATTTCTAAAGGGGGTTTTTTAAACACTAACTAAAGCTATGAAAAAATAAATCTGCAATCAATATTGATAGACAATATTTTTTTGCAATTGTAAGACTTCTTATCGATATATATAGCGAGCAGGTATCCAGCGACGACCACGATTTGTTTGCACCCAACGCCCAGGAATCACTATTCTCCTTCTCGCTTGAACAGGGGTATAAACTCTAAATCGCGCTGGTCTTCTGATAATTCTAGCTGGAACAGATCGCCTAATTGGTCGTCTGATCTGAGCATCGGCTTGAAAAGGAATAATGGTAACAGCAATTGGTAAAATCAGGGCTGCACTAGCAAGCATTCTTTTAATACTCATTCGCAAACTTCCCTTTTATGATATTGATATCAAAGAGATTAGTAATTGCCCAAATATTAATCTCTTTGACAAATAAATATTAGGGTTGAAAAGAGCTATTTACTAGTGAGAAAGGTCATTAGTTGAACCGTGACTAATGTCATGGATAAAAATTGTAAGTAAGTCAACGTGAGTTCGACAAGTTCTTTTTTGACCTCTCCCCCAACCCCTCTCCGACACGGAGAGGGGAGCCAAAACCCTAATTTCTCGTTACTCTTCCCTTCCCCGTGGGAGAGGAAGGTTCATCGAACTCACGTTAATCCAAAATCCAAAATCGACGTGACGGCAATACGGTTACTGCAATTCAATTTTGCCAACTGAAAAAAAGGGACGGGTAAAATACCCATCCCACAAATTCACTTTTATTCAATTGATAGAAAATGATAGCAAAACTTTTATTGCACTTGCGTGGGGAAAGCACCAGGTTGCACAGCTATGTTAAGATTCTGTCCATTGCGACGTAATTCCATACGTAAATCGCTGCCGACTTGGCTATTTTCTACTGCCCTTTGGACACTGCTGGCATCTGTGACTGCTTGACCTCCAAGGGTTTGGATCACATCACCAGCACGTATCCCTGCTTTAGCGGCTGGTGAATTTGGTACAACTTTTACAACTAATACACCTTTATCTTCATTCACACTCAAACCGCTGTTGGGATCTGAGTTGATATTTTGTTTGAGCTGAGGTGTTAACCCCACCATTTGAATTCCCAAGTAAGGATGTTCTACTTTACCTGTAGCTATTAGTTGACTGGAAATGCGTTGTGCTGTGTTGATAGGAATAGCAAAGCCTAATCCTTGTGCCCCTTGAATAATGGCTGTATTCATGGCAATTACCTGGCCGCGAGAATTTAGCAAAGGCCCGCCGGAGTTACCGGGGTTAATTGCGGCGTCAGTTTGAATATACTCTACTCGCTTATCGGGAGCGCCGATGAGATTGCTACTGCGTCCGGTGGCACTAATGATTCCGGTAGTTACTGTATTATCTAATCCAAGGGGATTGCCGATCGCGATCGCCCATTCTCCGGGTTGCAGTTGATCTGAATTACCCAAGGCTACTAACGGAAGATTATCTGCCTGAATCTTCACAACCGCAACATCGGTCAACTCGTCTTTTCCTAACACCTTTCCTTTAAAACTACGCCCATCCTTGAGTGTTACTGTTACGGTATCAGCGCCATCAACTACGTGGGCATTGGTGAGAATACGACCATCAGCACTAATAATAAAACCGGAACCAGTACCCCTTTCTACCCGATCCTGTTGTTGTGGTATTTGAGAACCAAAAAAGCGTTGGAAAAGTGGATCGTTAAATTCATCTGGTAACTGGGTTTTGACGGTTCGGGAAGAGTCAATTCGCACTACAGCAGGCCCTACCTTTTGCACCACTTGGGTAACAAAATTAGGATCTGTGCCTGCTGGTATTGGAGGCGCAGCATTTACTCGACTTACTGCCAAATTAGATGCATTTTCAGACACCTGCTGAGAGTGTCCAGCTAGATAGCCGCCTGCCAATGTCATCCCCGATCCCAGCAGCACCAGCGATAGAGAGGCGGCAGCTTTTCGCCAGGGTTTATAATATTTGGCATCAGCAGTGTTATGTAAAATGCTATTTGATGGGTGTTCTCTGTCGCGAGATTCGTTTTGCATTGCTGTCTGGAAGGATATTTAGATGTATTACTAATGTAGATATGATTTATGACAGTTTTGTTGCAAAGGTATTGCGTTGTTGTGAAAGCTTTGGTATTTTATTGAACCGTATTGGAATATAGTCATTCGTAGAGACGTACATCGCTGCGTACTCTTTACCAAACTTAGTGCTGAGTAAATTAAGAATTACTCAGTATTTATGTACTTGGGTTTGAGCAAGGCTCCTTGTGGACAGTCTTTCAACTCAGAACTCAGAACTCGAAACTTAGCACTAGACATCTTACAAAAGTAACAAATGCCAAGATGTTGGGGAAAGGTTAAAGGTTAAAGGGGAAGGGAAAATTCCATCCTTTCCCCTTTAACCCTTCCCCTTTACCCGACAAATGCCAAGAAGTCTACTTTTCATCATGCCTGAAGGAATGAAAATGGCACAAGGGAAAATCTTACTTAAACCTGACACTTTATGGACAAGTGTTAAACAACGAACTGAATATGCTTTGCAATGCGGGGCGCTACTCTCGATTCCAACAGGATTTGAATTTGTTGAACAGGATGGCGTGCGCTTTTTGGTACGGATTTTGTCTAACCTGAATCGCAAAAAAGCAGCGAAAGATAAACAGGAAAAACAATCTGTTACTTCTGGTGAAGAGTTTAATCCTTTTTTGCCCTACGAAGAGGATTTATTTGTGGCGGATATCTCCGATACCCATGTATGTATTTTAAATAAATTCAATGTTGTAGATTATCATCTGCTAATCATCACTCGTGGTTTCGAGGAACAAGAAAGCTTACTCACCCTGGAAGATTTTACGGCTATGTGGGCGTGTTTGGCTGATTTCGATGGTTTAGCATTTTACAACAGTAGCAAAACCGCAGGTGCTAGTCAGCGACACAAGCACTTACAATTAGTACCTCTACCACTTGCCCCTTCAGGGTTGCAAATACCGATTGAAGCTTTACTAACATCAGCACAATTTCAAAACTCGAACGCAACTTTAACAAAACTTCCTTTTGTACACGCTTTCGCATCACTAAATTCTAATTGGGTGCGATCGCCATTGGCAGGGGCCCAAGCAACATTGGAAGTTTATCACACTTTGCGTCACGCTATAGGTTTAGATGACAAGCAATCTGGTGCTTACAATCTGTTAGCGACACGAGAATGGATGTTAATCGTACCGCGATCGCAAGAGCATTTCCAATCTATCTCTGTGAATTCATTAGGATTCGCTGGTGCGCTGCTGGTGCGAAACGCAGCAGAAATGGAGATTCTCAAAACCCAAGGGCCGATGGCTATCCTCAAAAATGTTGCTGTATCCTAATACTTACGCACACTCTACGAATTCTTCTCTACGAGATAATTATTCTTAGTGGGAGTTTGACCAATTTGCAGCACACAAACTGCGGCAATCAAACAGAGAACGCCTGATAAAATAAACGCTTGTAAATAACTACCCGTCCAAGTTCTCAAGACTCCGGCTCCGAATGCAGCTGTCGCGGCACCAACCTGGTGTCCGGCGACAATCCAACCGAACATCACGCCGACATTTTCTTTACCGAAGGCGTTGGCAACAAGACGGACTGTTGGTGGTACGGTGGCAATCCAATCAAGTCCATAGAAGACGGCAAAAATGGAAAGTCCATAGAAGGAAAAGTTGAAACTGAAGGGCAAGAAAATCAAAGATAAACCCCGCAGCCCGTAGTACCAAAACAATAAGTAGCGATTGTTCCAGCGGTCAGATAGCCAACCAGACATTGTAGTTCCAAAAAAATCGAATAGTCCCATGATTGCTAAAAGCCCAGCAGCCTTGACTTCAGGTATACCGTGGTCAATACAAGCAGGAATTAGATGAGTTCCAATTAACCCATTTGTGCTTGCGCCACAGATAAAAAAGCTACCAAATAACAGCCAGAAGTCTCGATTACGCATTCCCAGCCAGAGGGCGTTAAGAGTGGAGGCGATGGAATTGACTTTGGGCTGTAATACTTCCACAGTTTCGCTGTTGTCGCCAAAGGCTCGCAAACCGACATCCGCCGGACGATCGCGCATAAAGACTGCGATCGCTGGAATAATTAGAAGTGCTGCACCAGTCAAAGCCAGAGCCGCAGTTCGCCAGCCAAAGCGATCGGCTATTGAGGCCAGCATCGGCAGAAACACTAGTTGTCCCGTGGCTGTACTGGCGGTTAAGATCCCCAGAACTAAACCCCGTTTTTCCAAAAACCAACGATTGACAACAACAGCACCCAAAACTAGGGCAATAACTCCGCTACCACAACCGACAACTACACCCCATAGCAAAACTAGCTGCCAGGAAGCTGACATCAAAGTGGTTAAACCGACACCAAGTGCGATGACAGCAAGTGAGAATACCATCATCCGGCGAATGCCGATTCGCTCCATAACTGTGGCAGCAAAAGGGCCAATTAATCCGTAGAGTACTAAGTTAATGGAGATTGCCAAAGATATAGTCGCTCTACTCCAGCCAAACTCTTGTTCGAGAGGCACTATAAAAACTCCAGGAGCAGAGCGAATTCCGGCTGCCACCAACAAGGCTAGGAATGTTAAACCCGCGACGATCCAGCCATAGTGGAACGAACGACGCGCTAGGAAGGAGGGTAAGGACATGGTGTGGAGGGGGAGTGGGAGCAGGGGGCAGGGGAGGCAGGGGGAGCAGGTTCAAAAACTCGTTGGCGAGTATAAAAGACTCGTCGGCGAGTATAAAAGACTCGTCGGCGAGTATCAAAGACTCATTCATGAGTATAAAAGACTCGTCGGCGAGTATCAAAGACTCGTCGGCGAGTATCAAAGACTCATTCCCTATTCCCTATTCCCCATTGCCAATTTAGGGAAAGCTACCCTGCATAAGGATTACCGATTCTGTCTACAGAGACGTTGGAGGAAAATGGCAAACGACCTGGATTTAAGCGTGGTTCGGCTGCATAACCCACAGGAACTAAAACAGCGATCGCTAAATCTGGATTATCTCCTGCACCAATCACTTGTTTTACCCGATCCTCAACCCAACCGTTCATAAAACAAGTGGACAATCCTAGACTTTCTGCCGCTAGCACCAAATGGGTAGCGGCAATGATCGCATCTTTGATCGCATATTCGCGTCGCTTGTCGCCTAGCGTTGATTGAAATTGGGGGACGGCGGTTTTAAAGTAGTTTACCGTACCTTCATTCCATGCCCCAGTTTCGAGTCCTTGCTCTAGAATTGGGGCCAAGTTTTTTTCGCCTGCGTTAGGATCGGCGGCAAAGACAAAAGTTACAGGTGCTTGAACAATTTGCTGTTGATTAAAAGATGCTGATGATAGTGCGGCCTTTTGCGCTTCATCTTGCACAAGAATAATTTGCCAGTCTTGGATATTATAGCTGCTGGGTGCAGCCACGGTTAACTCTACCAGTTGCTTGAGCAGTTCTGGGGCGATGGGGTCTGTTTTAAAGGTTTTGATAGAACGACGTTGAGCGATCGCACTGGGTACATCTAAAGGTTGGGTTTGGATGACGGAACTCATGATATTCTCCTGATAGTTGGATTATAAGAGGGTTTCGGATTTTATATCTCAAGTGATTAAAAGCTCTTTAGAGCAGGACAATCCAAATATGTTCCTCTCTAATTGGCAATGTTAACTGGGTTAGAGATATGCTCGTGGATAATGCGCCATTCTCCCTCTCGCTTCTCCCATACAAGTGTCGCATGAGCCGTAATTCCAACCGCCTCATTCCCTATGGTGGATGCTGTACTGTGGAAGATCAAAGCAGAGACGGTAATGTTATCACCTGGAAATATCTGAATATCCCCAACTGATTTAACTTGCCACTGGGTTATTGCTGTCATCAACGGCTTCCATATTTCCTCGTAGGATTGCCATCCTTGAATTCGAGTGGTCTGCGGTGAGAGGGTATCGAAGGCGAGGAATTGTTCATCTTGCCAGTAGAGATTGTCTAAAAGAGAAAAATCAAAGGATTTGTTGCCTGGACTAAACGCAGCTAGCCAATCGTTAACGCGTTCTTTGATTTTTGCTGCATCTAAAGTATCTTTCATAGTTCACAACCAATTTTTACAATCATTTTACTGATGTTGTATCTAGGAAAAATCTAAAAATCCTCAGTTTGATTTGATACTTTAGAGTGCAGAAAGTGGGTTTTGATTATTTAGATGAGAAGAATTAGGCATTGACCACCTGTTCGTTAGCAGGCGACCAAAATGGATAGTCTGTATATCCTTCTTCACCGCCGCCATAAAAGCTTGCTTGATTTGGTTCATTTAGTGGTGCATTCAAAGCCAAGCGTCGGGGTAAATCGGGATTTGAGATAAATAATGTGCCAAAGGCAACTAAATCTGCTGCTTTGTTTGCCAGTACGGCATCGCCTTTTTCACGGGTATAACCGCCATTGACGATCAGTGTACCTGTAAAGCGATCGCGTATATGACTAGTGGGTACAATTATCCCGCCATGTCTGATGTCTGCTTCTGTTGCCTCATAAATATGCAGATATGCTAAATTAAACTGGTTCAAGGCTTGAGCCGCATAACCAAATGTCTCCAAGGGATTGGAATCACCTATATCGTTAAAAGTCCCACTGGGAGAGAGACGTACCCCTACTCGGTTAGAATCCCACACACTAGTTACCGCCTCTGTCACTTCTAACAGAAATCGGGCGCGATTCTCAATCGAACCCCCATATTTATCTGTGCGTTGATTGGTGCGATCGCGGAGAAACTGATCTATTAAATAACCATTAGCTGCATGAATTTCTACTCCATCAAACCCAGCCGCAAATGCCTTAGCGGCTCCCTGACGGTACTGTTCAACTATCTGCGGTATTTCCGAAGTTTCTAAAGCACGGGGAGTAACAAAGGGTTTTGGCCCCTCATAAGTTGCAGCCTCACCTTTAGGAGTAATGGCAGAAGGTGCTACAGGTAAAACTCCATTCGGTTGTAAATCAGGGTGAGAAATTCTGCCTACGTGCCATAGTTGCAGAAAAATTCTGCCGCCGTGCTGATGTACGGCATCGGTTACTAACTTCCATCCCTCCACCTGTTCTGGTGAATGAATTCCTGGTGTCGCGGGATAGCCCTGTCCTTCAGGAGTTACCTGTGTTGCTTCAGAAATAATCAGTCCGGCGGAAGCACGTTGAACGTAGTAAGTAGCATTCAGTTGGTGTGGTACGTTTCCTTCACCTGCGCGGTTTCGGGTTAAGGGTGCCATCACTATCCGGTTAGGTAGTTCCAGATTTCCTAATTGGTAAGGAAAGAATAAGTCGATCTCAGCGGTCATTGGTTATATCTCCAAATTATTTTAGTCATTTGTCATTTGCCTCGTTCCTAGTCTCCGACTGGGAATGCTCGTCGTTGAAGCTCCGCCTCCTGAACTCGCGGCAGCAGCCCAATTGAAGTGCATTTCCAGCCTCAGACTGGAAATGAGATTTAAAAAGGGTTTGGTCTATTGCTGTGCTTCTGGGACAGTTGTGGTTCAAATACTAAACAATCGATCGAATAACGCCACCATCTACCCGCAAAGCTGCACCATTAGTTGCTGATGCTACGGGACTAGACAGGTAAACTACGATCGCTGCTACTTCTTCATTTGTTGCAAAGCGTTTGATTAAGGAACTTGGACGCACATTTTGAAAAAACTCCGCCTCAACGTCAGCGCGAGTAATACCGCGTTCCTGTGCCAGGTTGGTGATAAAATCTTCAACTCCTTCGGAACGAGTTGGCCCTGGAAGGACAGAGTTTACTGTAACTCCAGTCCCCACAGTCATTTCTGCTAGACCTCTGGCAATGGCAAGTTGTGCTGTCTTAGTTGTGCCGTAGTGAATCATTTCCACTGGGATCTGAATAGCAGATTCGCTGGAAATGAAAATTATCCGCCCCCAGTTTTGCTCTAGCTGCTTTTGCAGATATTGCCGACTCAAACGGACTCCACTAAGGACGTTAACCTCAAATATTTTTAACCAGTCTTCATCAGTAATATCAAAGAAGGTTTTTGGCTCATAAATACCCACATTGTTTATGAGTATATCAACGTCAGGAACCTCTTGAATGAGTTTCTCTACCCCTGATGCAGTGGCAGCGTCAGCAACAACACCAGAAACTTTTGCGTCGGGTGTAGAATGCTTAATTTTAGCGATCGCTTGAGCTACTCGTTCTTCAGAACGACCGTTGACAATTACTGATGCACCCTCTTGAGCTAGCCCAAGAGCGATCGCCAAACCGATACCTGCGGTTGAGCCACTGACCAGTGCGGATTTACCATGCAATTTCAAGTCCATTTCGCTCTTTCCCCGTTATTTGAAACAGAATTCAGGAGTCAGAAGTCAGGAGTCAGGAGTCTAATATATTTTGACTCCTGGCTCCCTCTAAAGAAGACTGCAAACTAAATGCGTCTCACAATAGTACCTAGATTAAAGATGCTGTGCTAAGGTCTTATTCAAGGTAGTTTTTGGAACCGCCCCTACGACAGTATCGACCTGGCGACCTCCTTTAAAAACCATCAATGTCGGAATGCTGCGAATTCCATAGTGGCTAGCGACAGTAGGATTTTGATCTGTGTTCAACTTCACAAATTTCACCTGTCCTTCGTATTCAGCAGCAACTTCATCAACGACTGGGCCCACCATCCGGCAAGGGCCGCACCACGGTGCCCAAAAGTCTACTAATACCGGAATTTCACTTTCCAAGACTTCTTGCTTAAATGTGGCTTCTGTGACGTTTGTAATGGATGACATAAATTGCCTTCCTACTTAATTCTATAATTCGATAATATCGAATAATAAAAATATATGCCACCTGATGAGATAATGCAACTATGAGATTCCTTTATCATCCAGATAGAAAAAATATTTCTTTACCAGGCGTGTTGTATGCATTGGGCGATCCGGTGCGGCTAGAGATTGTGCGGCTGTTAGCGACTGAGGGGGAACAATGCTGTGCCAAATTTGATTTTGCGATCGCCAAATCAACTATGTCCAACCACTTCAAGATTTTGCGGGAGTCGGGGATAGTCTTGACACGCAAAGAAGGGACACACCATATTAACATCCTGCGGCGTGAAGATTTAGAGGTGCTGTTTCCAGGGTTGTTGGATGTGGTATTGAAAGCCGCTCAACCATTACCTCTTGAACCCGCCAGTATTAAACAAACAGCTTCAAGGATTTAGGGCATGGGGTATGGGGCATGGGGCATTGGGCATTGGGCATGGGGTATGGGGCATGGGGCGATCGCTCTTTTCAAAGGGCGCATAACCTGATATGCTTTTTCAGCTTTCTCAATTGATACTTGAGGTATTGGCGATCGCAGCCTGAGAACTGCTAGATCGATTAAATCTCTTGCCTCAACGCTGTCATCGGCATAACGGTCGGAAT
This sequence comes from Nostoc sp. DedSLP03, assembly GCF_034530815.1. Classification (NCBI taxonomy): domain Bacteria; kingdom Bacillati; phylum Cyanobacteriota; class Cyanophyceae; order Nostocales; family Nostocaceae; genus Nostoc; species Nostoc sp. DedSLP03. The sequence goes on along the minus strand of NZ_JAVRCK010000009.1, from coordinate 65,957 downwards.
TTGACAGCATTTTATTATGATGTTCAAATCTGGAGGTCATAAATAAACTTGCAACCAGGATTTATAGCGTCTGGCGAGTTCCTGAAGAAAATTGAGTTCTTCACCCTCAAGATTATTAAATAGGTTGCGATATTGCCAACCACGCTCGTAGCGACTCAGCATTTCTTCTGGAGTAAACCTATATACATCGGCAGTCTGCCAACAAATTGATTCCAAAAAAGGCAGCTTTTTAGGGACAATAACAGGATTATTTGTTGGTATTGCGGTTGTCATAATTTTTTGAATCAATCACTTCCAGCTTACTTTAATTTTAGCTATAAGGAATTGAGTAAACTTAAGAAATGTTAATGTTACTGAAATTGAAATATAGTTCGTTCCAGAATTTATTGCGGAGGTCTATAGATGAGGATAACTGCTGAGGAGTTGCTCCAGTGATATGCTGCTGGGGAGAGAGATTTTAGTGGGGTTGAGTTGGAAGGAGCTAACTTGGTTAGAGCTAATTTGAGTGAAGCCAAATTAAGGGGAGCTAATTTGGCTAGAACCACTTTGAGAGAGGCTAATTTGGCATATATTTTTCTGGAGGATGCCAACTTGCAAGGAGCTGACCTGATCGGTGCCAATTTTGAGGATGCTAGGTTGATGCGTGCCAATTTGAGTTACACCAATTTGCGAGGTGTCTATTTGATAGGAGCTATTTTGTCTAATGCCAACTTGACCAGCGCTAATCTGAGATGTGCTTGTTTGACTTGCTCCTCCTTGGATGGCGCTAACCTGACCAATGCTGATTTTACGGGGGCTGTTTTGGACAGTGCTAATTTGACTAATGTTGAGTTCGCTGGGATTAATTTGGATTGGACTATCCTGACTAATACTGACTTCAGTGGAGCTAAGGTACTCGGTATTCCCTGGGAACAACCCGGCATAACTTTTCCCAGTAGTAGAGGTGCTTTGTTCTTCAAAACCCTCCTTCCTGACGGGCAAATAGGCGAATTTCTCTACTATAGTAGCCCCTGACAATGCTAAATCATTAGTAATTGAAGTCTCAGCTAGTAAAGATGATTTAAGAGGTGAATCAATAGGTTTGTTTTTATTATTAACACGTAAAATCATCTTATTTTAAATAAAGTTTTTTGCTTCTTGATTCAAATTTTCAAATCTACTTTTATCCCACCTATGAATTATCTGGGTTTGGATAAACTCTTCCTTTCCAAGCGCCGCCGCGCCCTTGCCAGTGACGTAGTGCTGAGTCTAGAGTCATTAAAGTATAGAGAAAAGCGATCGCAGGTAAACTAAAAGCGAACCAAAAAGAACATTTATAAAAGCGGATCGTCGGGTAGTAAGCGAAAGTCATTAATAGCCATCCTAAAAAACCTGTAAGTGCGATCGCCCAATTACTCGAAACTACACCGAGAATCACACATACAGGTGGAGTTAAATAAATCAGAGGCATTCCTATCAAAGTTCCCAATAATATTAATGGAGAATAATTCAGTTGGGTATAGGCAGTACGAGCAACCATATCCCAAATCGTCGCTAGCGAGTCATAAGGGCGCAAGCTTCGAGTCAAGCCACTCAATCCCAGCCAGATACGACCTTGACTGGGCATTGAGTTAATCTTCCTGTCCCCTTGTCCCGTTGTCCCGTTGTCCCCTTGTCCCCCACTCTTCTTAACAGCTTTAGCAAGGGCACAATCGTCAATTAAAGCTTGGCGAATCACTTGAATTCCCCCGATTCGCTCTAAAGCTTCTCTACGAATCAAAATAGATCCCCCGGCGGCGGCTGCTGTGGGATTGTTGGGATTATTCACCCAGCGAAAAGGATAGAGTTTTTGGAAGAAAAAGACGAAAGCTGGAATCAAAAGTTTTTCCCAAAAGCTCTCACACCTGAGTCGCACCATTACCGAAACCAAGTCTAAATCTTCCTGCACAGCTTTTGCAACCAGTCGGCGGAGATTACCAGGATCGTGTTCGATATCTGCGTCAGTCAGCAAAAAATAGTCAGGTGCTAATAAACTCGCGCTTTTGATACCTTGCTCAACTGCCCAAAGTTTGCCCGACCAACCAGGAGGCAGTGAAACGCCAGAAATAATATGCAATTGCTGAGGTTTACCAACAGCGTGGGCAACTCCTTCGGCAAAATTTGCTGTCCGGTCTGTGCTGCGATCGTCTACCAAAAACACGTTGAAAGAACCAGGATAATCTTGAAGTAGGAGCGATCGCAAACTAGTTGGTATTAACTCAGCTTCGTTACGCGCTGGAACTACAGCACAAACCACAGGTAAAGATTCTAGCTGAGTTTTTGTAACCTCTAATTGCTGGTCTGTCCGCCAAAACAGTCCCCAAAAACCCAGTAATACTAACCAAATTGTCAACGATAAGAGCATCAATCCTAATACAATTACATCCATGACCTATTGCAAATTATCAGTGACTCAGACAGAATACTATGTCTATTGATAGATGAAAAAAAATTTTTTCGCTGTAATACCGTGTTCATATCTAGTGTTGGGTGTTGAGGTTAAATAGTTTTTCATGCGGACACAAGACAGGGAAAAAGTCAATAAAGTTGCAGATGCGATCGCAGCTAGCCAAGAATATCTGCTTTCAATTCAAAATCCGGCAGGTTACTGGTGGGCTGAGTTGGAATCTAATGTCACCATCACTGCGGAAGTCGTCCTCCTGCATAAAATTTGGGGAACAGACCAAACCAGACCTTTACACAAAGTTGAAACATATTTGCGTCAACAGCAACGAGAACATGGCGGCTGGGAACTTTACTATGGTGATGGTGGAGAACTTAGCACCTCGGTTGAAGCCTACATGGCGCTAAGATTGCTAGGCGTACCAGCAACAGATCCGGCGATGATTCGGGCGCAAGCTTTTATTCTTCAACGAGGTGGGATCGGTAAAACTCGGATTTTTACCAAGTTGCACCTAGCCTTGATTGGCTGCTACAACTGGCGCGGTATTCCCTCGCTACCACCTTGGATAATGCTGTTGCCAAAAGCTTTCCCTGTCAATATCTACGAAATGTCTAGCTGGGCACGTTCTAGTACAGTACCATTACTGATTGTATGCGATCGCAAACCTGTTTTTCTCACCGACTCAGCTATCAACCTAGATGAGTTATATGCTGAAGGTATCGATCGAGTCCGGTGGGAATTACCTGAAAGTGGCGATTGGACAGATTTATTCCTCACTCTCGATCGAGGGTTCAAGTTGGCAGAAAGCCTGAATTTAGTACCCTTTCGTGAAGAAGGCATCAAAGCCGCCGAAAAGTGGATTTTAGAGCGCCAAGAAGCTACAGGCGACTGGGGCGGGATTATTCCGGCGATGTTGAATTCAATGCTAGCTTTGCGCTGTCTGGATTATGACCGAAGCGATCCGATTGTGGAACGAGGTTTGCAAGCAATTGATAACTTTGTGATTGAAACAGAAAATATCTATCGAGTACAGCCTTGTGTTTCACCCGTCTGGGATACAGCTTGGGCAATGCGTGCTTTGATAGAATCTGGCTTTGCACCAGATTGTTCGGCTGTAGTAAAGGCTGGAGAATGGTTGCTGCAAAAACAAATTTTAGATTACGGAGATTGGGCTGTCAAAAATCGCCAAGGAAAACCAGGGGCTTGGGCGTTTGAGTTTGAAAATCGCTTTTATCCCGATGTAGACGACTCGGCGGTGGTGATGATGGCACTACATTTGGCGAAACTCCCCAATGAAAAAATCAAGCAAGCTGCGATCGCTCGTGCGTTAAACTGGATTGCATCTATGCAATGTAAACCAGGCGGTTGGGCTGCTTTTGATTTGGATAATGACCAAGATTGGCTTAATTCCATTCCTTATGGTGATTTGAAAGCGATGATCGATCCAAACACCGCAGATGTTACCGCTAGGGTACTAGAAATGTTGGGTGCTTGTGACTTGACAATTGATAGTGATAATTTGGAGCGATCGCTTACTTATCTTTTGCGCGAACAAGAAACTGAAGGCTGTTGGTTTGGTCGTTGGGGTGTAAATTATATCTACGGCACCAGTGGCGTTTTGTCAGCTTTGGCGTTAATCGATCCTCAAAAGTATAAACTCAATATAGAACGAGGAGCAGCTTGGTTAGTTGGATGTCAAAACCCAGATGGTGGTTGGGGCGAGACTTGCCGTAGTTACAACGATCCCAGTCTCAAAGGCAAAGGAAATAGTACTGCATCTCAAACTGCTTGGGCTTTAATTGGCTTAATAGCAGCAGGTGAAGCAACTGGTAAATTAGCTCTTGATGCGATCGAGCGGGGAATTGGCTATCTGGTGACAACTCAAAACCCAGATGGTACTTGGTTTGAGGCTGACTTTACAGGTACTGGTTTCCCTTGCCATTTTTATCTCAAGTATCATCTGTATCAACAATACTTTCCTTTAATCGCACTAGGTCGCTATCAAGCAGCGATTAAAGAAGGTTAATATTCTATCGTGTATTCCATTAATACGAAAACCAGCTATTACATCAATACTTTTCGGATAAACCAAACAATCTCTTTTTTGGTCTAGGGGCAAGGCTAATGGGTTTGCGGGTAAAGGTAAATTCAAACCTTTTCCCTTTCCCCTTTCCCCCTTAACCCAAAAGTATTGGTTATTACATAAGCGATCGCATCAACTATATTTACTTAAGTAAAGAAAGTTTATTCTCTTAATATTTAATGCCCCAAATCAACGTATTTCTATTCTCTAGCAATGACAATATCGTTAGATTTAATAACTGCATAAGCTTCTTTTCCCTCAGATAATTCTAACTCTTCTGCGGAAGCTCTGGTGATAATCGAAGTTAATTCTACTTTGTGAATAATCTCCAAAGTAACCTCACTATTAACTGCTCCATAAACAACTCGTTTAATTACACCTTTAAGAATATTGCGAGAGCTAACTTTTAGTGGTTTCTTTTGAATACTAGTTTCTATGTTCGGCTTTTGAGTATAATAGATATCTTCCTGTTGTTCCTGTTGAGTTAGTGGTGATATTGGTGTTGAGGACTGCTGAGTAAGACTACGCACGAGTTCCCGCAGAATCTCTGTCTTAGTGCGTTGAGACTGTTCGCAGAACTCCTCTAGAATCTTCCGCTCGTCCTCTGAGGTTTGAAATGTAACCCATCCTTGTTCTTTTCTTGGCATAATAATATTATTATCAATTTTGGTTATCTTGGTAAGATTCTACCAAGTATCAATTCGATACGTCGTTTTAGTAATAACATTTTTTTGTCGGTATTTTCGGCATTTCTACCGCAATTAATCAACTATTCTCATATAGTTAACTACATATATATTTATTTTTTTCTAGATGCGAAATATTTTGTTACTTGAGATTGTCTAAATCATCACTAAAATGATACCAACTAAGATGGTATAACATTGGTCTATGGTATTTGTTGGGATAGCTACGCTTACGCAAGGATAATCTAACAGAAAATGCCACTGGCGACGCCGAATAGCCCGTCGCAGACATCGCGTGATATCATGTCCGGTTAAAGACTTATCATTAAAAGGGCAGGGGAGCAGAGGAGCTTCAGGTGCAGAGGAGAGGGGCTTTTGGGCTTTCTGCATAGATTCGGGAAGCAAAACTAATTAGCCGGACTTGATATGAGTGCCGTAGGATTATTTAACGTGAGTTCACAGCCAGGGGATGAAACACCTAAAATCACGTTCTCAAGACCTGCGGAGTTTATTTGAGAACAATATCACCATTGAATACGTGGCAGAACCCCTAAAAGCTATGCCAGCTGATGCGGAGGCGAAAGAAGTGCTGCATTGGATGCAAGCACAAAATTTTGATGTTATTGGCGTTGAGACAGGAGATATTATTAGCGGTTATGTAGAACGCTCTAGTTTGATCCCAGGCAAAAAAGGTAAATGTAGCGACTATCAACGGGTGTTTCATCCCAAAGAACTAATTGCCATTTCCACCCCACTGATAAAGTTGCTACCCATTTTGCAACAAACTCCACGATTGTTTGTCTTAGATTGCAATCAGGTAAGTGGTATTGTTACCTGTGGTGACTTGCAAAAAGCACCCGTGCGAATGTTACTATTTGGCTTAGTAACGCTGCTAGAAATGAATTTACTACGGCTGGTACGGATTTACTATCCCCAAGATTCTTGGCAAAAAGTCCTTAAACCTGAGCGCTTAGAAGTTGCTCAACGACTATGGCGAGAAAGTCAGGAAAGAAACGAAGCCACCGATTTATTAGATTATCTACAATTCTGCGATAAGCGAGAGTTGATTTTAAATCAACCAGAACTTCTCCTGCAACTAGGACTCAAATCAAAACGGTTTGGCGAACGTTTTCTCAAGTCTGCTGAACAGTTGCGAAACCGATTAGCTCACGCCCAAAATTTAGTTAGTGGTTCCTCTTGGACAGAATTGATTTCTTTAGCAGAGGCGATGGAAAAGCTGTTAATTCATTGTGAGGAAGTTGAGTAAAGTAGTTAACCCTTTCCCTACGGCAGGGCTGTTTCATTCGCTCAGATTAGGATTTTGTCAAGAGTATCAACCAGAAAGAAATTTTTGGGAGTCAGCAATCGAAAAATTACTGTTTCAAGGAGTAAATTTAAGTGCGAGCGCACAACTCATGAGCTTTCTAAATTTTTCAATTCCCTGATTTTAAAACTTTGTGATATTATTCTACTCGCCTAAATCATAAGTGCAAAATTTTTCTCCCACCAGTCCACCATTGCCTATCACCTTTAGCACCCAATTTCAATTACTGTACCGTACATAGGGTGCTGTTTCCTAAATCCTTTGTCAGCAAGCTTCGAGACTTAACGGGAAAAGTCAGAATCGTTAACAAGTTGAATGGCGCAAATAGGAGTATTGTTAAGAAAGATTGTTGTAATGTATTGAAACGATGACATGGCGTAGATCTATCTTTTCATTGCTAGTTTATTTGAGATAGGGTGGGCAATTAGTTTGAAGTATACACAGGGGTTTACTAAGTTTGGTTATAATGTTGCTACTGTTACCCTGATGATACTCAGTTTCACTTTTTTGTCTAAAGCCCTGCGCACACTACCACTTGGAACTGCTTATACTATCTGGACAGGTATAGGAGCCGTTGGTACGGTTTTGTTAGGTATAGTTTTATTTCAAGAACCTCTTGAAGTACGCCGCATTACTTGCATAGGCTTAATAGTCATAGGTGTGATAGGACTAAAGCTAGTTTCTCCACATTAACCGTGAGCTTACAGTACAAACATGTAAGGAATTCAAAGAATCAGACAGAGGCTATCTGGTGATTTTAGTTGTACAGACGAATCACTAATTAAACTATCAGATAAATTTATAGAATTTTTGGCGTTGCTGATTAGATGTATGAACCTTGGTGTAGAGACGTTGCAATGCAACGTCTCTATAAGGGTTTTGAAATCACGCAAAATCATTTTCATATCTGAATTCAGCAACGCCGAATTTTTTGCAATGCATAGAAAATGGTCAAAAGAGCTGATATTTATTGATAATGAACTTAGTAATTTGTTTTTCTCTGTTGGACTCATTAACAACACACGAAACCAACTAAGTTAAAACTACACACAGGAAGAATATCAACAGCTAAGGCAATCAGCTAATGACCGTCTATAACTCATCCTAAAACCAATCCAAAGTAAAATTACAACCGAAAAGCATAACAGTCTTGACCTTGTTCATTTAATAGATCGCTGCGCTCTCTAATATAATCTAAAAAGCGTTTAGCTTCAGCTTTTGCTTGATGTCGCTCAATATTTTTTCTATTAACTGTACGTTAGCAAGCACCGCTCTTATTTGACACAACTTTTAAAGTTTTGAAGATTAGACTAATATCATAAACTATAGACCACTTACGTTGGTAGTCTAAGTCCATGTGAACAATATCTTCAAAGTCTTTAATACTGGAGCGACCATGAGCCTGCCATTCACCAGTCATACCTGGCTTGACATTCAAACGTTCCCAGTGGTGCTTTGAGTAGTGTATCACTTCATTAGGAGTAGGAGGGCGAGTGCCTACTAGACTCATTTCCCCCAGCAGCACGTTCCAAAACTGAGGGAGTTCATCTAAGCTAGTGCGGCGGAGAAACCTTCCTACACAGGTAATGCGGGGGTCATTCTCATTTTTGAATATCCGATCGCTTTCAGCTTCATTCTTAACTAAATGCTTAAGTTGGTCAGCTCCAACTGACATCGAACGGAACTTCCAAATTCGGAAGTGACGCCCATTCAAACCACAGCGAATTTGACTATAAAATATAGAGCCTGGGCTATCTAACTTAATCGCGATCGCAATCGGAATAGCTAAGAATACTGTAATCGATAGCCCAATAACAGCACCTAAGATGTCAATCATTCGCTTGGCTTTACTGATTACAGAAGGATGAACTGGAACTTTAACTTTAGGAAGAGTATGAGTATCATCTAGAACTTGCATATCAACTTGCATATCAAAACTATGGGGAGTAAAGGTATTAGACATGGTAATTGCAGTTTCAATAGTAAATTGATGAACTCGATCGTCTGTATGTTTACTTATTTCAGTACCCTGTAAAAGCGAGAATGAGATTTTCTAATAGGTTAAGCAAGTAAATATGTCACTAGTCAATCTGTTCTTTAAGATATTTGCAATGACAGTAGCGATCAATGCTTCATATTTAAGCATTCAACATCATTACGACGGCATTTAGTTCTCATAAATTTCAAACACTGAATCCATCTGAGTCAGTTCAAAAATCGTCCGAACAAGTGCTTGCAAATTACCGAACAATAGGCATTTAAACGTCTAGATAAAACCTCCTTAAGTAAAGCGGTTAAGCTCGAACTATCCATAAAATTTACTTTGATTAGATCAATCACCCAAAGATATTTGGGGTGAGTACTAAGCTAGATAGCTGTTCCCTTAAGGTATTACCATGCTCAAAATCTAAGCATTGCTGAGTTTGAATCACGATCGGTTGTCTTTCTTGTGTCAGAGTCATAAGTTTTATAGATTTAATTAACTAAAAAGCTGACTTTAAAAAGCATGAAACTGTGTGGAAAATCACACATACTCGTTTCATTATATTTAACTGATAAGGTATTTAAGAGCCAGGATTATTTGTTATTTTATTTATCTGAAATTTCTGTTGCAAAATTAACCAAAAAAATGGTAATCCTTCTATTAAATATCTTTTCCATAATCTTTTAGGCTCCGATACCATTCTATATAACCATTCAAAACCCATATTACTTATACATTTTGGTGCCCTTTGTATATTACCTGCTTCAAAATCAATAGTGGCACCTATTGCTAAAAATATTTTGATATTTGGCAGTTGGTTTTTGTATTTATATATCCATTTTTCTTGTTTTGGTGCGCCTAGCCCAACGGCTAATACTGTGGCGTCTGAAGAATTAATCATCTCAACTATTTTTCTACATTCCGCTTCTTTTTTTTCAAATCCAAAAGGTGGTGAATATGAGCTTACAATTATATTTCTATGAACTTTGGCATTAATTTTCTCTTGAGCTTTAATAGCTACACCTTGTGCTGCACCTAATAAAAATATTTTAATTGTTTCATTTTGTTTGTGAAAGTTATAAAATGCTGGAAAAAAGTCAGAACCGGAAATTTTTTCTTGGATGGGCTGACCTAAGAAACGAGATGCATATATTAAAATTTGACTATCACATAGTTTATAATCAGCGGTCTTATAAGCTTCAAGAAATTCACGATCGTTTTGCAATTTCATTATGTGATCTACATTGGGAGTAAATACAGTACCATATTTAAGATTTTCTAAAACTTCTGTTGTCAAGACATTGTTAATCTCAATATTTAAGAGATTAACCTTTTGTATTTGGTTGTTCTTCCATTCAAAGGATTTACCCTGATGTCTTAAAAGCTGTACTAGGAAAAAACTGAGTGTTTCAGATGAGAAAATACGGTCAAAGCGAATGTTAAAGAGACTATTTTTTTGTGCCATATAACTTTGAAGTTCGCTATCTACAATTGAGAAATAGTAAAATTTAGAACATTGTCGATGTTTTCTGCGCGGGTATATTTAGAGTGTTACGTTTGGGTGATATCAAACCATATAAATGCTAAAAATATGAACAATGTCTGTTGCCACACTTCAATTTTTATCTGTCAAAGCTTTTAATACAATTGCATTGCTACGCATAAGCACCATAAAAGATTTGGTGTTGCTGAATTATGGGATGATTTCACTCAGTTTTGAACGGCTTTTCAATTGTTTCAACTGCCAATTTATACCGCATTCATGCAACGCCATAGATTTGATAGGACTTGAGACTTTGTTCACGAGGTTGAGTCAAGACTTAGTTAACCCTACGTATACTTTCGTACGCAAATACCGATGCAAAATACTATCTGATGGCTACTTAAATTATTTTTTATACAGTATCCTAACGAGGAATAAAATTATCCAGCTAACTATCCGTTTGGCTGTGGCGTATAGATAGTCTAAATTTCATACTAAGATAAGTAGGCACGATAAAATAAACGTATGTTTAATTTTTTCAAACCTATACAATAACCAATTTATAAGCTATTTGATGAATTTACATTTCTTCACATAGCTTTGTTTTTTAACGCCGATTGACTGACTACAGGACATAAAAAACCAAAAAAATCAAAGCTTTGACAAGTACAGAAATAAGATAACAAGCAATTATTGCCAAGCAGAATTGATGTTGAACAGATGATATGTTGAGTGAAAATATTTTCAGTAGCGAGTAAGAAGTTCTGTTTATCTCGTCATTTCTATATTCAGATAATAATGGCAGTCTGTAGAGTTGTCAGATTGCAATTTAATTGCTTATGCTTTTTATCTGTAAATGACTTGAGCCTGTCTGGGAAAAAATAAATCTTTCTTCTTTGTATCTTTTTGCTCTTAAGTGATGATTGAGCTCAACTTCTTCGCCCAAAGTCTTATTGTTACGTCCATTCAACGCTGACGATCGGCTACGCTGGACGGTTATGCCATCGCACTTTCTTTTGCGATCGCTAAAACCATTGTTATATAGTAGGCATTTCCCGTTTGCAGATAAGTGTAGATGTATGAAAAGACACCGAATTATGGTTATTGGTAAAAATGTCATGACCGTGCAGCGCGTCAGCAGTCATTGCCTAAAACAAAATGCAGAAGTTTTTCCATATTATTGTATTCCCACGCCGGAAGAGATCGCTTTGTTTGAACCTCATGTATTGGTGCTATGTCTACCCATACCTGAGCAATTCCAGCATCAACTACTTCAGCCTTACATTTTGTGGTCAGAACAACTTGTGAATAACATCTCACCACTGGCTACCACTTTGACAGAATTATCTGACTGTTTACATAAATTCCTCTAAGCTTAAATCAGCCCTTGGCGTACAGCTAAAGCTGCTGCTTGAACGCGATCGTCAACGCTAAGTTTGTTGAGAACCATACGTACATAAGACTTGACGGTTCCGAGTGAGAGGTAGAGTTGGTTTGCAATCTGCTGGTTTGAGCGCCCCTGTGCAATAAGTTTAAGAATCTCGCGTTCGCGATTACTGAGAATAGGTTGCGCTATTACCTGAGATACAGGAACATCGGGAGCAACAGCGGTTGACCTAAGCATCCGAGCAACTTTTTGAGCGATTAGAGGATCTAAATAAGCACCACCTTGAAGTATCAATTGAATAACGGCGATGAGCTGTTCCCATTCAATGGTTTTAAGACAGTAACCATCAGCACCAGCTGCAAGCATCCCCATAACCTGGATATCGTCGTCGAAGGCACTTAAGGCTAGAACACAAGTAGTCAAGCAGTTACTTTTTATGTGCTGGGTGGCTGTAATCCCATCCATAACTGGTAGATCGATATCCATTAAAACTACATCTGGTTGGAGTTGACTAGCTAATTCAACAGCCTCTCCACCGTCCAATGCTTCTCCAACTATACTAAAACCAGGTTCTAGGCTAAATTGTCCTTTCATCCCTCGGCGGATTAAAGCGTGATCGTCAACTAATAAAATCCGCACAGTTTTATTTTCGTTAATATTAGGTATCATTATTGCTACATCTGTTTATATTCTGTTCATCGTTACTATCAACTTGATTTATGGCACTTGGGAGAGTAAACCAGAAAGTACTTCCTTCTCCAAGAGAACTTTCAACACCAATGTTTCCTCCGTGAGCCTCAATAATTTGACGACATAAGTACAGACCAAGCCCACTTCTTCCACGATGCCCTCGTCCTTGAATAAAGCGGTGGAACAGCTTTTCCTGAGCTTGCGGTGCAATTCCCAAACCGCGATCGCGCACCGAAATCCGCACTTGCTCTTGTTCATAAGGCGTTATCTCAATCAGAATTTCTCCGTTAGGCTTACTTACGCGCACAGCGTTATCAAGTAAGTTTTGTAGAACCCTTTGAATTTCTAATTCATCACCATAGACAGTCGGTAGCAATTGAGAAGTTTTACAAACGAAGGCTAACTCACGTGTAGATGTTGCTTTGATCTGACTAATTACTTTAATTAAAATCTTTTCCCAGTTTAGGCGATCGCACATTAAACAAGTGTTGCCTGCTTCATAACGGGAAATATCTAAAAGGAGTTCCACAAGCTTAAGCAGATCCTCATTAGCTTCATGGTACTCTTCAAAAACTTCCTTCCAAGTGTCGTTGACTGAACCAAAAGCTCCTTTGAGCATACAGTCTAAAGTGTTACGAGTCGCAAGTAAAGGAATACGTAGGTCGTGGGAAAGTGCAGATATCATGTCTTCAAGCTGTTGGTTACGCACCTCAATACTTTGTTGACGGTGACGAGTCTTATCAGCCATCGCGTTAAGCACTCCAGCTAGTTGCCCGATCTCATCTATCGAAGAATGGGATAGTTGCACTTCCATTTGTCCCGCTTGCCAAAGTTTACAAACTTGTGTCAATTTGTTTAATGGAAGTTTTACTCGCCAATGCAACAACTGGAGATTTAAAATTGCTATTAATAAAATGATTAATGTGCTGAAAATATTGATCGCAGTGTTAATACTATTCAAGAGCTGTATACGATTTTTGCGAACTCTCAAAAGCATCTCTTCGTGCTGAATGAGTTTCTCAATCTCGTTATGCAAAGAATCAAATAAAGTGCTTTTTGTCAAAGCAGAATTCTTTACAGAACCAGAAAGCGCTTTTTGCTTCAACTCCCTTTGCCACTGGTTATAGATATATTTAATTTTATCGAGTTGCTTTATTTGAGCAGGGTTGTCTTGTACGAGATTGTACAGATGGTTGAAGCTGTTGTGGAAGCTGGGCTTTTTGTGACGATAATTTATAGCATTAGTTCGTCCCTGACTAGAATTTTCTAGAAAACCTTTTTCTTGATTATCGATTACAGCATTAAGTAGACGTTCTCCTTCTCGCCCTATGAATAAAGCATGGGTTATCTGGTTATATGCCTCATGATTTAGGTGTGCTATCAAGAGGTTGAAGACTTGCTGTCCAAATAAAAAGAACACTAGCAGTAAAATACTAGTATGCAGAGGGTTTAAAAAATTACCTTTCCTAGATGGGTGAATTAAGAAAGGTATCAAGCTAATAGCTATCACTATCTAATATCTCTACCACCTTAATTAAAGTTACCTAGAATACTACTTAAAACCTCTATACACCAGTACTGAAAAACTTTGCTGGTGTTCAGCTATCATTCAAAAGCGTTAACTATACATGTATTACATATCAATATCCTTCATATTAACACTCAATTGTATTAAATAATGTCGCAAAAACATACTACTACCTTTTTTACAAAAATTAACATAATGTACAAAAATTAATAATCTTTTAGCTTCCTGGTTTTCTTGCAACTGTCAGTTGCATGAATAAGTATGGAGTAGTATTATTTACGGAGTCCCATAGTAGATTCCTCTACCATTAGTGCCAATAAAGACTAGTCCAAATTTCTGCCAGCTAGCCTCCATGACATTAGGCTCATTGCCCATAGGTTGGTGTAAATAGGCGATATTTATCCATGTTTTTCCTTTGTCAAGAGAGCGAAATACTCCTTCGCCCATACCAGCAATTTCCCCATACAAATACAGTGCAGGAACTTTGCTTCCCTTCTGTGCCTTACCAAGGGCGAATAAATAAGCTTTTTTCACTTTAGGAATCTGGGCAAATTTCACACCGCCATTTGTTGAGCGATAAAGTCCGTGAGAATTAAGACTGAGCCAGATTTCGCCTTTAGCCCCCGGAACTGTTTTGAGCATAGACCAACTTTCAGAAGGCAATAATGAGTTGACAATCTTAAAGGATGCGCCTCCGTTCTTACTGCGGTATAACTTGCCACCACTGTAGTAGTAAAAAGTGTTGCCATCTAATTTGTCAGCTACTAATGGTTGACCCCAGTACCACGGGCCTTTGGGGCCTTTGGGTAATCCTGATACTTTGCTCCAAGAACATCCGCCATTGGTTGTACGAATAGGCTGTCCTTGATTAATAATTGCGACAAATAGATTTGAATTTGTTGCTGACATGGCTACACGCAACGGAATTGTGTTCTTCGGAAACGAGGAAAATTGTTTCCATGTCAGTCCCCCATCTTGCGAAGTTGCTCCCGTATAAGTATTGTTCCACCGATTACCACCAACACGTACCATTTGTGAAGGATTGCTTTCGCTATAAGCAAGACCATAGGTATCCTGGAACCGAGGACTATTTTTGCCGCCAAACTGCGTAGATGGGTAGACATCTAGCCCATTGCTGTGGTCAAACCCATCCGTATCAGCAACACCGCTCAACAATTTAGAGCCACTTCGAGGTGAGACTAGGGCGAAGCTAACTAACTGCTCGTGTCCTTTTTCATAGTTTGACCAAACAGATGACTCTGCGTTGATGTTATCTGTCCGCCATGTTCCATACCAGTCTGTTAACCATAATCGTCCAGCAGTTTTTGGGTCAAACTCAATCGCTGAGGTTGAGGAGGCAAAAAACCACTTAGGCCACCAGGGCACTTGAGGTTTCAAAGTATGCTTTTTCTCTTGCCATGTAGCTCCACCATCAGTAGATTCAAATATGACACGATTGTTTGTTGTGGAAACATACTGGTCATAAACAATTAAAAGATGATTGGGATTGTTTGGATCTACAGCAATGGCATTAAATGTAGTTTTCGCGTTACTTGGTGTGATATTGCTCCAAATACTGTTTGCATATTTGCTGACACCCGACTTATGCGTTACATACAGAACTTTGTCTTTTGCCAGAGCCATTCGATTCACTTTTAATGGGCTTCCTGGTATTTTGCTCCAGGTAACACCCGCATCAGTGGATTCATATATGCCATCTCCATAGGCATTGGCATAGACTAGTTCAGATACATTTTTGCTAAATACAATACCTGTAATTCCAATCTTTGTTTCCGACTTTTCGGGAAAGGAGCTAACTTTGCCCCATGTTGTACCACCATCTGAAGACTTCCATAGCCCATTCAATCGCGAGCCAAAAAAAATAACATTGGAATTAAAGGGATTAACGGCTAGCCTCTCTCCGAGCCAACGTTTAGTTTCATTCCCGCCCATTGGCAAGTCTATTTTCAGCTTATTCCAGGTTTGACCGCGATCGCTCGATTTAAAGATTGTTCCTAATCTACCCCGGTTAGTAGTATATTTACCTGCTGCTATGTATACAATATCTGGGTTATTTGGGTCAAGTGCTAAGGCTTCTCCTCCGTAGTAATTGCTGTATTGCAAGCTAAATATATCTGTTAGCGGCATCCATTTGTAGTCTTTTGAATTCCAACGATAAAAGCCACCCATATCAGTTCTGATGTAGGCTAAATTTGGCTCTTGTGGATGCAAATAAATGCCTGTAACATAACCACCTCCTCCGATAGAGACATTAGTCCAGTGATACCTTGATGTAGTACTCCAACTAGACTTGAGGGGTGTAATATTGACGACAATAGCCAGCGCAAGTATAGCAATACAAATTGTTTTTCCTAGCAGTCTCCAAAAACGGCGATCGCTCATTGCTATTTTCATGATATTTGCACGTATTTATTTTAATTGACGTTACAGGAAGTAAATTAAAGTCAAGTAAATCAGCTACAGATCGATACTTCTCGGTTAGCCCAATTAAGTAAGTCTGCGAGAAAAAACCTAACTAGGTTACGAAATGTAAATACACCTAAAACCCTTACAAATGAACGCCAGTTGCTACAAGTCGGCAGAGCGCAAGGGCGCACTGGCTCCCAAGGACAAATGACAAATGACAACCCTCACTACTTATCTTTATTTGCACCTACATACTTAGATGGATATCCGGGTGGATAATTTTATTGAACCCTAGAGGATGCTGTCTGCATGGATGCAATATTGACCATCAGGCGGTTTTGTCATTGCTGTTTAGGAAGGAAACTTTACTAAGAATTATTAATCAATTTTTAAGTAACAATGTAGTACGATCCTGTAAGTTTACTTAGGCAAATCCTAAAACCCACCTAGACTTTGTAATTCCGCAGCCAGTTCCCGACTTTAGAGGATTTTTAATGGCCAATCATACAGAAATCTCTGCGGGTTACCCTAGCAGTTTGAGAAAATTAGTAGCGAGAAAAGGATGTTGGCAGCGTTACTTACTTCTAGGTATAACAACTAACATAGCATTTTGGGCTGCAACTTTTCTTTATCTAAAACTTACACCACCGACCTACACTAGTTCTTCAGCTATTAATCTGCCAGGAGCATGGTCAAATGCCAATATTAATTTACCAGACATTGGCTATGCTAGTTATGAAAATGTGTCTCCATACGCTGCTCTTTCTTCTCAAGATCCAAGAGAAATTTATAAATTTATTGCTGAAAGCGACCCGATATTAAAAGCGGCAGCAGATCAACTTAATATGTCTTTAGAAGAGTTTGGCAAACCTCGGCTCAAGCTAATAATTAATACTTCCATGATGAGCGTTGACTTTGAAGGCGCGAGTCCCCAGGAAGCTCGAAATAAATCTTTAGCTTTTTACAAAGCCTTGCAAGCAAGACTCAACATGCTACGAAATCAAGAAGCTGTTCAAAGAGATATAGGTTATCAAACTTCCCTGATTTCTTCGCAAAAAAAATTAGCAGATGCTCACAAGCAACTTGCCGATTACAAAGCACGTTCGGGTTTGAACTCTGAAGATCAAATTAAGGATTTGACAACCAACATCGAACAGCTCCGCAGACAACGATCTGAAATAATCGGTCAACAGCAACAGGCTACTACTCGTTTGGCACAATTATCAAATAATTTAAAACTATCTGCCGGACAAGCTACAGATGCTTTTACTCTTCAAACAGACCAGATATTTCAACAGAACTTAAAAAATTATAGTGATGCTAGCGCTTCTGTAGTAGTTTTAGAATCTAAGTTTCTGCCTAGCTATCCGATATTAATTACAGAGAAAGCGAAAAGAGATGCTGCTCAACAGGCCCTGCTAGCTCGAGGTGAGTCTCTTTTAGGGCGAAAAGTCACTTTGGCAGATCTAAAGCAGTTGAGCCTTAGTAGCAATAACTCTGGTAACAGCGTTCCTCGAGATGCTCTTTCCCAACAACTAGTTATAGCTCAGGCAGACCAAACGGGATTCACTGCTCAAGCTCAAGCAATAGAACAACAGATTAACCAGCTTGAAAGTAGGCTCAAAAAGTTAACACAGTTGGAAAGCACCTTGGATTCGCTGAAGCGAAATACGCAAATTGCGGAAGCGGTCTTTTCCTCCAATTTGACCAGATTAGATATTGGCAAGTCGAATACTTTTGGATCTTATCCATTGATTCAACTTGTTATACAGCCTACATTACCTGAGAACCCGAGTTCCCCAAAAGATAAATTGGTTTTATTAGGTTCAAGTTTAGGTTCCCTTTTCGTATCCCTTGGATTGGTGTTACTTTGGTGGCGCGAACGTAAAAATTTAATATCTGATAAGACTGTGAGTATAGAGAGGAAGAGAATGGAACAATGAAACCTCAAAACTTTGAAGAAAGTCTTGTTTGGTATTGGATAATTAGTACCTATGTATTTTATTTTCTTGGTATTTTATATCCTGTAAATTTTATATTAGCTTGGATACTGTTTTTTTACCTATGTAAGCGGTTGTGGAGCCAAACAACACACACTAGTATTGACAAAAGAATCAAAGTTTATTGGATACATTGGGTTTGGATTGTCTCTATTCTGATAATAGCGATCGCTACAATTGTCGGCTGTATAAATTATGATGTAGGGACAAATCAAACTCTTAGGTCGTTAATTAATTGGTTTACAGATTGGGCTTTACTAGCACTATTTCCATTAAGCGGCTGTCTCAATATTCGACCACAATTAATCTATAGAGCCGTCTGTATTTTATGCCTTCAAAGTTTGATTTTAATTCCCTTTTTTTATCTAGCTTGGATATTACATTTGCCCGCACACCTATATTCTTCTCCAATTGAAAGATTAATCCAGAATGGAGAGCTTTTTTACAATGTAAATTTCTATGGTAGTGATTACGGTACGAATAATGTCCGTCTATTTCTATTTGCACCTTGGGCACCTGCGCTCGGTCTTATTGGAAACATCTACTTCTTTCTTGCTCTTGAAGAACGTAACAACAAGTGGCGGTGGATTGGTATAGCTGGCTCTTTAGCGATGAGTATAGTATCTGTTTCGCGCTTATCTTTTATAGCTTTACCAATAGTTTTCATATTAGTTTTGTTGCTGACAAAAATTACTAAACCTACTACGCAAATTGCGCTCGGATTTGTTAGCTTTTTAGCAGGTATTTTTAGCACCGCACTTGTTACTACTATTAAAAATGTTAAAGAAGCATTTTATAATGCTAGACCGGACTCTTCACGAGTGCATGAAGCTTTAGGTGTAATTGCCTTAGAGAAATGGAAAGAAGCTCCTATCTGGGGTCATGGTTTTCGAGAAGCACCAGGGCCTAAAGCATTAGCAGAAATGCCTATCGGCTCTCACCATACTTGGTTTGGTCTTTTGTTTGTTAAAGGGATAGTTGGCTTCATCGCTTTTTTAGTACCAATTTTATTGAGTTTTATAGTTTTGCTGATTAAAGCAGAGAAAAGCATAATTGCCAGGGTGGCATTGTATTTTCTGATCACTTTATTACTTTTTACATTTAATGATAGTCAAGAGGCTTTAGCTTACTTATACTATCCCGGTTTAATTATTATGGGAATTGCATTTAAAGAAGAAGTTAAACCTCCTAATTCTTTTATTAAGAAGAAGCCTGAAGCCGCTTACATTTAAATTTTAAATTGATAAAAATATATAATTATATCTTAAGAATACCCTCATGTTAATCAAAAAGCTAAGGCAAAAAGTATCTAGTCAATATTTGCGTAATATTGGTTGGATGGGTGGGGCAGAGTTAGCAAATCGTGTTTTCCGATTGGGAACAACAATTATTTTATCTCACCTGTTAAATCCCTACGATTATGGATTGATTGCAATCGTTTTAACTACCAATGAATTTGCAACTGTTTTTACCTTAAGAGCTGGAATTGGGTCTAAGATTATTCAGGCATCAGAAAAGGATCTAAAAATTATTTGTCAGACATCTTACTGGCTTAATTGGATACTATGCGGAGTAATGTTTATTATTCAGTGTACTGCCGCTTTTCCGATAGCTTGGTTTTATAGTAATAACCAAGTTATCTTACCTATCTGCATGATGGCATTAGTCTACTTAATGCTGCCAATCTTTGCAGTTCAGTCTGCTTTAATCCAGCGAGAGAACCGCCTAAAAATTATAGCATTATGCAATGCTACTCAGTCGTTCCTAATCAATATTCTCACTATAGGTTTAGCTCTATTAGGGATGGGAATGTGGGCTGTTGTTGTACCTATTATTATAACGACTCCAGTATGGATTGTTATTAATCTAATGAATCATCCTTGGCGACCTACCATGTTCCTTAGTTTTAACAAGTGGCAGGAAGTTGTTAGTTATGCTAGAAATATTCTTGGCGTTGAGTTACTAAATAAGCTAAGAGCTAATCTTGATTACCTGATTATTGGACGTTTTTTAGGAATCCAAGCGCTAGGAATTTACTATTTCGCTTTCAATGCTGGCTTAGGAATCAGCATGAATGTCATAAATACAATGACTTGGTCTTTATACCCCCATCTTTGTGCTGCTCGGGGAAACGTTAAGCAGCTTCGAGAACGTTATTTTAGTAGCCTCAAAACATTTGCCTTAATTGTATTTCCATTGGTTTTGCTACAGTCAAGCCTAGCTCCATTTTATGTACCAATTATTTTTGGTCAAAAATGGATAACAGCAATTCCAGTCTTGATAGTTATCTGTTTGTCAGCCATACCACGCCCATTTGCTGATGGTGCTTCTATGTTACTTAACTCTGTAGATAAAAGTCATATTAATCTTTACTGGAACTTAATTTTTACTGTGATTTTTACAATCTCATTACTAGTAGCTGTGAAATGGGGAATTTTTTGGGTAGCTGTTGCGGTGTTCATGGCTCATATATTAGCATTACCTCTTTACAGCATTTGGGCTAGTAAATATGTTTTATCTAGAACTCAATCTTTATCAGTTGCAAAATAAAAATTAAAGCTCAATAAAAATTTGGCTTTTTAGAAAAATACCTTTTGCTAGCTACACTCATTCATTGCAAAATAACGAATGATAACGAGGAACTAAAATTAATGACTACCACCCAACCGGAACAGCTAAAAGAACTTCTGCATAAATCACTAGAAAAATTAGAGACATTTCCAGAGTGTGCATTATTAGACTATCCTGACTATCCTAATATTGGCGATCATCTGATTGCGTTAGGTACTGTACTTTATTTAATCAATGTGCGAAAAACAAAAATTAAATATACTGCTAGCCCTAATAACTTTTCTAGCAAAGTAATGGAAGATAGAATTGGAAAATCTCCTATTTTCCTGCAAGGAGGAGGGAATTTGGGCGATCTTTGGACTGCTCATCAAAAATTTCGCGAACAGATTATTTCCAAATACCAAGATCGACCAATAATTATCCTACCACAAAGTATTTATTTTGTTGAGCAAAGCAATTTAATGGAAGCAGCAAATGTATTCAACTCACATCCTAATTTGACTTTGTTTGTGCGTGACGAATACAGCTATGAACTTGCTCTAAAATATTTCTACAACTGTCAGGTAATTAAAGCACCTGATATGGCTTTTCAAATGGTCAATCTACCTGGTCTCTTATCTAGGTCTAACCGTAGCAACTCTATTTTATATCACTATAGAAATGACAAAGAGTTGAAGCAAAGTAATTCTCAGACTTCTATCGATCTCCCTAATTTAGTTGTAGAAGATTGGACTTCTTTCAAATATGACACAACTGAACGTATGGAGCGAATTCGGGAAGGCTTGCAAAAAGGTACAGTGATTCCTGGTGAGTGGATATACCGACATCTTTGGAAATACTTCCATCATTATTCCTTTGGATTCAATAGCTTATATAACTCCTCAATGCATCTTAAATCCTTAAGTTATAT
Organism: Nostoc sp. DedSLP03; assembly: GCF_034530815.1. Classification (NCBI taxonomy): domain Bacteria; kingdom Bacillati; phylum Cyanobacteriota; class Cyanophyceae; order Nostocales; family Nostocaceae; genus Nostoc; species Nostoc sp. DedSLP03. Next base: position 44,462 of record NZ_JAVRCK010000009.1, on the reverse strand, counting down.
GCATCATGGGATGTATCAATTCAAACAGCATCGTCTAATTATTACAAACCGCCTGCACGGACACATTCTCTGCATTCTTATGGGTATTCCTCATGTCTTTTTACCTAATGCTTACCATAAAAATGAGGCATTTTATCAAGCTTGGACTTACTCAATTCCCTTTTGCAGATTTGTAAAAGAATCTTCACAAATTCAGGTGGCTGCACAAGAACTCTTAGAACTATTCCCAAACTAACTCTTTCTACTTTTCATCTGTTTAAACTCTATTCTATGACCGAAAACGACTCATGATACAGAGCAACTAAATTTATTTATAGGGATCATTAATTTTGAATTTTGAATTTGGAGCGAAGCGACGTGACAACTATATCCGTTATTATTCCCGCTTACAATGCTGAAGGCACTATTTTAGAAACAATAAAATCCGTTCTTCGACAAACCTTTTCTGATTTTGAGCTAATTATTATTAATGATGGTTCAACCGATCGGACTTTAGAACTATTGAAGACTGTTGAAGACTCTCGTCTCAAGATTTTTTCATACAGCAATGCTGGTCTATCAGTAGCTCGTAATCGTGGTATTTTTCATGCCACTGGAGAGTTTATGGCATTTCTCGATGCTGATGACTTATGGACACCTGATAAATTAGAGCTACAACTAGCAGCATTGCAAAAACATCCAGAAGCAGGACTTGCTTATAGCTGGACTCTGAACATGAGTGAAACAGCAGAGATTTTTCACCCTGGTCATAATGTAGTCTACGAAGGTAATGTGTATGACAAATTATTACTCAGTAACTTTATTTCCAATGGTTCCAATCCTTTAATTCGTAAACAAGCAATTGAATCTGCTGGAGAGTTCGACCCAACTCTTTCTTCCGTGGAAGATTGGGATTATTGGTTTCGTGTAGCACAGCACTGGGATTTTGCAGTAGTTCCCAAACCTCAAATTCTCTATCGTCACTCTTCAAAATCTATGTCAACTAAAGTTGAGAAGATGGAGAAATATTTGCTTATTGTCTTGGAGAGAGGCTTTCAAGCAGCACCGCCAGAGTTACAAAATCTTAAAAATCAAAGCCTAGCAAATATCTATCAATATTTAACGGGTATGGAACTGGCTCATGTAACTAATAAAGAACAGGTTAACCAAGCTGGTCGTAAATTGTGGAAGACGGTTTCTTTATATCCTCAGATTTTGCGAGAAAGAGTAACTCAGCGTTATTTAATGAAATGGCTAGTAATGCAAGTCTTTTCTCCTCAAATTGCTAAGTACTTGACTCGACCTTTTTCTTTGGCTAGGTCTGTTGCAGTTCCAAAGCTGCAATAGAGGCTGTTATTAGAAAGCAACCTTTTGATACTAATTAGCTAGTAGAATTTAGCAACTTATTGAAATCATATGCCAACTATATCTGTCATTATTCCCGCTTATAATTCTGAGCGCACAATTGTCGATACAATTGTCTCAGTACAACAACAAACTTTTTCTGATTTTGAGATAATTGTGATCAATGATGGTTCAACAGACGGAACTCTCAAGCTATTGGATGAGTTGAAAGATAGTCGTATACAAGTCTTTTCCTACGAGAATGGAGGTTTATCAGTAGCTCGTAATCGTGGTATTTCTCATGCCAAGGGAGATTTTATAGCCTTTCTTGATGCTGACGATTTATGGACAGCCGACAAACTAGAACTTCAGTTAGAAGCTTTGCAGAAAAATCCAGAAGCAGGTGTTGCTTATAGCTGGACTTATTTTATGGATGAACAAACTGGAAATTGCCATCTGGATCGGCCGATCTTGTTCCAAGGTGATGTTTTGGCGAATTTATTAACCTGGAACTTTATTGCTAGTGGTTCAAATCCCTTAATCCGTAAGCAAGCGATTGAATCTGTAGGAGAGTTTGAACCTTCAGTATCAGGAGCAGCAGATTGGGATTATTGGCTGCGTTTAGCTGCAAAATGGTCGTTTGTTGTAGTTAGCAAACCGCAGATTTTTTATCGTCAATCTTCAAATTCAATGTCATCTAAAATTGAATTTATGGAAGACTGTCAGTTGCAAGTATTGGAGCGAGCTTTTCAATCAGGATCGCCAGAAATTCAAATCTTGAAAAATCATAGTTTAGCTTATGTTTACCGATATTCTTGTAGGCTCTGTTTAACAAGAATTATAGGTAATAAAGGAGTTAAAAAAGCAACTCAAAAATTGGGTAAAGCAATTCAGCTATATCCAAAAATTCTCTTGGAAAAGGAAACTCAAAAGCTAATTATTAAATTGTTGTTGAAAAAAATACTTTTAGAAAATATTTCTGCATACTTGCTCCAGATTATTAGTAAAATTCGCGTTGCTCATGTTCAAAAATTAAATATTCATGAATAAAGAATCGGTTGAGGTAAGTTGTAGTACTTGCCACTTAGTAACTCAATGGGATAGTTACTCAGTCTTATTCTGGATAATGGTAGAGCGATCTTGCTTAGAATTTCAATCAGACTATCTACACGCAGAATAAAATGTATTATTACGTACATTAATTGCTTTAATAACGAATACTAGAAGGAAATATCTTACATTATCCGGTGAAAAGTTAGGAAGTAGGATTCGTCCTCTAACTAGATGGATAGCCAGGTGGATAAATATCTCACTTTTTTAGATGCTATCACTAGAAGGTGCGATCGTATCCATCAGATAGTATTCCCATTGCCATATCAAAGATTACTGTACTACCAGTAAAACCTGAGAGCAAACTGAAACTAAAATCAGTCTGGAAAATGAAAAAAGTTTCTGTAATTATTCCGGTTTATGGAGTCGAGAAATATATAGCTGCTACTGTACAATCTGTTCTTGAGCAAACCTATACAAATTTCGAGCTTCTAATTATCGATGATGCTTCTTTGGACAGAAGTATAAATATTTGTCAGCAATTTACTGACCCCAGAATTAAAATTATTCGCCAAGCAAATCGAGGGGTATCTGGAGCTAGAAATACTGGTATTCGCCATGCTCAAGGAGAATATTTAGCTTTTTTGGATGGAGACGATCTTTGGTTGCCAGAAAAGTTAGAAAAACAGATTGCTCACTTAGAAAATTCACCAGCAGTCGGTGTTAGCTTCAGTCGTTCTGCTTTTATTGATGAAGCTGGACAAGCTTTAGGTACGTATCAGATGCCCAAGCTTAAAGAAATTACGCCATCCTATTTACTCAGTTGCAATCCGGTTGGTAATGGCTCGGCTGCGGTAATGCGCAGAGAAGTTTTGGAAGCGATTAAATTTCAAGATAATCTTTACGGTACTAATGAAGATTGTTATTTTGATGAACGCTTACTCCAATCAGAAGATAACGAATTTTGGATTCGTATTTCCATTAAAAGCAATTGGCAAATAGAAGGTATTCCAGAACCCTTGACCTTGTATCGGATTAATTCAAAAGGGCTTTCAGCAAATATGCTCAAGCAGTTAGATTTTTGGGAAAAGCTAATTGAAAAGACACGCTCCTACGCTCCAGAAATATTTACTCAAAGCGAAACACTAGCTAGAGCTTACCAGTTGCAGTATTTAGCTCGTAATGCCGTAAGACTACGAGAAGGTTCAATGGCTGTAAAATTAATTAATCGAGCGTTAATAGCTGATTGGCATATTCTTATTGAAAATCCAAAAAGTACAATTTTGACACTGGTAGCAGCTTATTTACTTTTACTCTTACCTCAAAATGTTTACAATAAATTTGAAGCTCTGGTTTCAAATAATATAGTAGGGGCTAACCAAAAACGTCGTATTATTCAAGAAAATATCTAGAAATAATTAAGAATGTTCTATGCCTAAAGCAGAATTAGATAATGTTTGAAAAGTCATGATTGATGTATCAAATATTTTTTACTCCACCCTAACCCTCCCCGTATGTATTGAGGAGAAAACTAGATTTTATTCCCCCTTTATAAGGGAGGATTAAGGGGGGTCATAATTTGATTAAAATCACAGCCTAACACTTTTCAAACAACCTCTTAGATTTCTTGCATAGTACATAGTAAATTTAATTAGATATTAATTAAATTAAATCAATGGGAATAGTCAACAATGAAAAAAGTTTCTATTATTATTCCAGTTTACAAAGCAGAAAAATATATAGCTGCTACACTGCGATCGGCTCTTGAACAAACTTACGAAAACTTCGAGATTTTAATTGTTGATGATGGTACTCCTGACAAAAGTATAGAAATTTGTCAGCAATTTACAGACCCTAGAATTAAAATTATTCGTCAAAAGAATCGAGGTCTACCTGGAGCAAGAAACACTGGTATTCGCCATGCACAGGGAGAATATTTAACTCTTTTAGATGCTGATGACTTATGGTTGCCAGAAAAATTAGAAAAACACGTTAAGCATTTAGATAATTCGCCTAATGTCGGGGTAAGCTTTAGCCGCTCTGCTTTTATTGATGATAATGGCAACCCTTTAGGTATTTATCAAATGCCTCAGATGGAAGGAATAACTCCAGCAATTGTCTTTTGTCGCAATCCAATTAGCAATGGTTCGGTAGCAGTAATTAAAAGAGAAGTTTTTGAGGCTATTGAATTCCAAGACAATCTTTACGGTACAGTTGAAAATTTTTATTTCGATGAACGATCGCGCCATCCTAATGGTGACACAACAGATGTTGAATGTTGGTTTCGGATGTCTGTTAAGAGCGATCTGGAAATAGAGGGTATTCCTGAAGCTTTGACCTTATATAGGGTAAATTCAGGGGGACTATCAGCAAACGTTCTCAAGCAGTTAGATGCTTGGGAATTAATGGTTAGTAGGGCACGCTTATATGCTCCAGAAATAGTTAATCAATGGGAAACACTAGCTAGAGCCTATATGTTGCGGTACTTAGCGCGTAGAGCAGTCAGCCTGCAAGATGGTGCAATGGCTGTGAAGTTGGTGAATCGAGCATTAGCAACCAACTGGCATATTCTCTCTAAAGAACCACGCCGTACACTTTTGACTCTGGGAGCTGCCTATTTCCTTCGGCTTTTGCCCCAGTTCCTTTACAGTCGAATTGAGACTATTGCTTTAAAAACTACAGGATATACTCAAAGACAGCGCATTTCACAAGGCTTAGGGGGGAGCAACGCGATTTCGTGAGTTCGCCCAAAGGACGTGTATAAATAAGCTTTAACGCGGCTTTTGGCTCGAATCACTCACTTGAGTTCCTGTATAATTGGGAACCCAACCTTCTGCGATTGCAAAATAGCGTATCCCTTTGAAATTCAACAATGCAGTTGGGCTGCACCAATGCTCAACGTCGGCGGGGATATAGAGATAGTCTTGTGCCTGAACTAAAAGCTGTACCTGGCTGCCATCAGGTCGCACGAAGCCATAAATCATTTCTCCTGCCAACACATAGAGGGGTTCAGGCGCAGGATGAGTATGGTAACGACCGTAGGTGGCAATCAAATGGTGAAGATTGAACGAACCTGGATGCACATTTAGTAAGTCACACCAGAGAGCGCCGTTTTCTTGCTGAAGAAATTCAAAGACGCTGTTATGGAGTTCTACGTAATAACGTTTCTCGGTCTCAGTTAAAACGTCCTGGTCTAGCAGATTAGGGAAGAGTAGCGATGTTCCTGGGTCGTAGTGTTTGAGTTGAATGCCAAGAGGCGCAAGTTCGCGAGCTATTTCGTCTAAATCGCTCTCAATCGTACCGTCGTCAAGTAGTAGGTTAGCCATGACAAAAAGACTAATTAACTGTTAAGAAGAGTATACTCAATTTTGATCTAAAAAGCCACTATTCCCGACTGACAAACCGGAGTTTGGTTTCCTGTTGATATCCTGCGATCGCAATTTTCATTTGAATTCGTAAAGATCGCAACTGTGCCCCTTTACACCACGCAATCGCAAACCGCTATATTAAACTTTTAAATTTCGGTTAAGGGGGAAAGAGAAAGGGTTTGAATTTACCTTTCCCCCTTTGCCCTTTAACCTTTCCCCAAACCAAAAGAGAGATATTGAGTTTATCCAAAATGTATTGCTTAAATACCCATTAAAAGAATAAATTTATCGCCAGAATGATGCTTATTGGTACCACTAGCATCTAAGCTAGTACGGGTGAACTATATCCAGCATGGAATGTCTGACTTAATTCTGTTTTGGCATCGACGCGATTTACGCATTTCTGACAATACGGGACTGGCTGCGGCAAAACGGCAAAGTCCGAAGGTGGTGGGCGTGTTTTGCCTCGATCCGAATCTTCTGGAACGGGATGATGTTGCTCCTGTGAGAGTAACTTATATGATTGGTTGTTTGCAGAAACTCCAAGAGCGATATGCTCAAGTTGGTAGCCAGTTGTTAATCCTCCACGCCGATCCTGTACAAGCAATACCAACTTTAGCCGAAGCAATAAATGCCAAAGCTGTTTTTTGGAATTGGGATGTAGAACCTTATTCACAAAAACGCGATCGCACCATTATAGATGCCCTCAAAGAAAAAGGTATTGAGTTTCTAAACCAAAACTGGGATCAAATCCTCAACTCCCCAGAGGAGTTACGCACGGGTAGTAACAATCCTTACACGGTTTACACGCCCTTCTGGAAAAATTGGATTGCCAAACCGAAAGCTCAACCAGTAGAAACACTGCAAAATGTTGAGGGATTAACGGAAGCTGAACAAGAAAGTGCCAAAGTTGCAGGAACGATGGCTTCGCCAACGTCTTCGACGAACGCACTACCTTCAGCAAAAGATTTAGGATTCATCTGGGATGGTGACTTGATTATTTCACCAGGAGAAGCGGCGGCACAAGAACGATTAGAAGAATTTACTAATAAAGCCATTACTGAATATCAAGAACAGCGCAATTTCCCCGCAGTGGACGGAACATCACAACTGAGTACAGCTTTAAAATTTGGCGTAATTGGCATTCGCACCGTTTGGCAAGCCACGATAGAAGCACTGGAAAATAGCCGCAGTGAGGAAACAGCAGTTAATATCCGCACATGGCAACAGGAATTAGCTTGGCGGGAGTTTTATCAACACGCAATGTATAACTTCCCAGAATTAGCTGATGGTGCTTTCCGCGACGCCTTTAAAAACTTTCCTTGGCAAACTAACGAAGAACACTTCCAAGCTTGGTGTGAGGGGAGAACAGGCTATCCTATTGTAGATGCAGCAATGCGTCAGTTAAACGAAAGTGGCTGGATGCATAACCGTTGTCGGATGATTGTTGCTAGTTTCCTTACTAAAGACTTGCTAATTAATCCCCAATTGGGAGAAAAATACTTTATGCAACACCTGATTGATGGTGATTTATCTGCTAATAATGGCGGTTGGCAATGGAGTGCTTCTAGCGGTATGGACCCTAAACCTGTGCGAATTTTCAACCCAGCCAGTCAAACACAAAAATTCGATCCAGAGGGAGAATATATTCGGCAATGGGTATCAGAATTACGGTCTGTAGATACAGAATATTTAGTTACTGGGAAAATTCCACCTTTAGAACGTCATGCTGTTGGCTACCCTGACCCAATTGTGGATCATAAAATTCAGCAACAGCAGTTTAAACTGCGTTATCAACAGCAAAAAACTCTTAGTAGTGGTGAGTAAAATTGTTAGTTTTTTAATAGACATTTCCAAAAATTCAGCCTACTGGAGAAAAACACATGAACACGATCGCAGTCAAAGACGGCATAGAGATTTACTACAAGGATTGGGGCAACGGTCAGCCCATCGTTTTCTCGCATGGTTGGCCTCTATCGGCCGACGACTGGGACAACCAAATGATGTTCTTCTTAAATCACGGCTATCGTGTCATCGCCCATGACCGGCGAGGGCATGGACGCTCGAGCCAAGGCAGCGACGGACACGATATGGATCATTACGCCGATGACCTCGCTGCGCTTACCGCGCATCTCGACTTAAAGAACGCCATCCACGTTGGACACTCGACTGGCGGCGGTGAGGTAACACGCTACATTGCTCGCCACGGCGAAAGTCGCGTCGCGAAGGCCGTTCTTATTAGCGCTGTACCACCACTGATGGTGAAGACCCCAGCGAATCCCGACGGTCTACCTAAAGAGGTATTTGACGACTTTCAGACGCAGGTTGCCACCAATCGGGCGCAATTTTATTGGGATGTGCCGAGTGGGCCCTTTTACGGTTACAACCGGCCGGGCGCGAAAGCGTCGCAAGGCGTGATTGAGAATTGGTGGCGTCAGGGCATGATGGGCGGTATCAAGGCGCAGTATGATGGCATCGTGGCTTTCTCCCAGACAGACTTTACCGAGGATCTTAAGAAGTTCTCTGTGCCGACTTTGGTAATGCACGGCGATGATGACCAGATAGTTCCCTATGCCGACTCCGCACCACTGAGCGCTAAGTTGGTCAAGGGCGCGGTATTGAAAACCTACAAGGGTTTCCCGCACGGTATGCCGACGACAAATGCAGACCAAATCAATGCCGATCTCCTTGAATTCATTCAGTCGTAAACGCAAACCACTCGGTTAATCTTCATACTGCCGCCCCAAAGCTTCTAACCAGGCGATGCAGCGAACCGCGCCCTGCTCCTTTGCAGCCATGTGCGATCGCCGATTTTGTGTCTCGTTAACCCTCAATCTGTCGATAGGGGCGTAGCTAGAGGTCATCTTTGGGTTGTGATATCCAGGTAAGCGGTAATGCGATCGCACATTCTCGGTAGTCCTGACTTTTCACGGCATCTGGAAAACCTCACTTCTATTTCTCTCTCCTTTTAGGAGAGAGACTTTGGATTTTGCTTTTTCGCGCCACGAGTTGGGGGTTATGTCTTGACAGGTAAATAAGAAATTGCCCTTAAGATGAGCAGGAAGATTAAGTAAATTGCACCAACTAATCCAAACTCAATCAGAGGAATGTAGGTTACTTCGTAAATTCTGCCCAAGCCGCGTTCAGTCAGTGCATAAACGGCCAGGACACTCACTAAAAAGGCTCCGTAGATAGTACGTTTAGCCCAGATACCCACAGGTAAACCGTGAAGCTGAGTAAGTACCAGAATGCCAAAAAAACCAAAGAGAAATGTGGGCCACTTGCTTTGTCCTAGTATTAATGACACAACTACACTATGTAAAAGCACTGAAGCCTCCAAAGTAAATGTCCACCAACGGTTTACATGGGTGCGGTTGAATATCAATGACGATTGCAGCAGTAGCAAGAACATATAGAGAAAACCAATTAAGTGCCCCAAAGTCGCTTCCATTGGGTGATACCAGAAGGTGTAGATAGCGGCAAAGGAGAAAAAATAGCCGTGATACAGCTTGATAATTTGCAAAAACTGCTGATGGAATGGAACAGAATTGCCAAAAAACAAACCGCGTCGAGGCGTTTCCAAAATCAGTACGAAGACTAGTAAGAGTACAACTGCACCTTGAGAAGCCCAAATTGAAGTATCTTGAGCTAGAGCATCGTACCAAATATATGTCTGGAGAAAGTGTAAAGCGATGAATACACTATTAATAGCAAGCATGAGGTAATTTATCGGATGCAACGCTGATTTGTATTTCAACTGCGATCGCTGCGCCCACAAGATACACGCCCAGATGCTAAACTGATGCCCAATGTACATACCCCAAGCCGTTGCTCGACTCCAAAAGGTTGGTTGGGGAAGTTTCCAGTAGTACCAGTTTAATCCTTGGTCAGGAAGTTTGATAATGCTTGCAGGAATGCTCCCACCGATCCAAATTGCGTAGGTGAGGAGGATGCTTACAAAGATGCCTAAAAATAATACTCGGCGACCTGTCATAATAATTCGTAATTCTTAATGACGCTCCTGCGTCGCTAACGCTGCGCTAACGTAATTCGTAATTAAGACCTAGATTTTTAGGCTACACGTTCTGTTTTTGACTCAGAGGCGTTTTTAGTGACTCGCAAACTAAGAGTCAAAGCTACTAGCATTACTAAAAATCCACTCAAAAAAGGAGCAGAAGTTCCAAATTTTATAAAACTCACCCCTGCCCATGTTGGCCCAGCGATGCGTGCCAATGCAGAGCAAGAACTGGCAATTCCTAATATTTGTCCTTGTTCTTCTGGGGCTGTTATCTGGGAAATCAAGCTGTTCAATATTGGTTGGCTGACGCTAATTCCCCATGCCACAAGTGTGGCGGCGACTAATAACAAAATTAAGCTTTGCGAGAATCCAATTAACAGTAATCCTAAACCTAATCCTAATATTCCCAAGATAAGTAACTTGATTTCACTCAATTGTTTCTTGAGAAATCCGATTAGTCCTCCTTGAATGATTGTGCTGACAATCCCCATGAAGGCAAAAAGATAACTAGCTTGTTGAGGGCCCCAATTTAATTGCTGCTTAGACCATAAAGCTAATGTAGAGTCCATAGCTGCAACAGCAAAGGTGACTAAAAAGTAAATGCCAACAAGTACACCAAACTGCGATCGCTGTGACAACTGTAACAAGTTTAGGGATTGCTGACGGTGGCGATGAAGTTGGATTTTGGCTTTAGTCTCAGAATTTAGAGATTCTGGAAGTAATATCAAAGCACAAAGAAATGCCAATAAAGATAATCCGGCTGCAAACAACGACGGTAGATGAAAGTTAGCGTTGTTCGGATCTGACCCGATTAAAAGACCTCCAATCGCTGGGCCGAGAATAAACCCAAGACCAAAGGCTGCGCCGATTACACCCATGCCACGCGCTCGATTAGTTGGCGTGGTAATATCTGCTATGTACGCTTGAGCAGTGGCAATATTCCCTGACATAATCCCGGCAAGACTACGAGCAATAAACAAAATCCATAAGGAGTTGGCAAAACCTAAGCCTGCGTATGCAATTACCGAACCGAATAAAGTCAGTAATAAAATCGGACGGCGACCGTAGCGATCGCTAAATCTGCCCCATAATGGTGCAAATAAGAACTGCATTAAAGAATAAATAGCTACAAGTAAAGTCGCTTCATTAGGTTTTGCACCAAATTGTTCGGCATACAAAGGCAGTATCGGCAGAATAATTCCGAAGCCGAGCAAGTCTATAAATACAGTCAAAAATAAGACGAATATAGCCCTGCGATTATTTTTACTCTCCATTTGGGCAATTCCATTTTATAAAAAAGATGTGTGAATTAAATTAGTTTTAAGGACATTTGGGAATGCTTGATTGTAAAAATCTATTAATTACAAACAGTCATCAGTACAAGCAAAGTGTTTGAATTTCAGTGTGGTTGAGCAAAATAGCATGGAACAAACCCATAATAAAAATCAAGCCAATAATACTACTAATTAAAGCAACTATAATTTCGTGCTTCCGTATGGCTTTTTGTATCTTAGCGTCTATGATGTTTTCTAATTCTTTGTATAACATTGAGTTGAATTTGATTAAAGACAATAATTATCTGGAATTTAGGTTACGTAATTACATAAGTTAGAGGATGTCCGAAATCTCTAACTTATTAAATGAAAATTATTTCAATACAGCGCGAATGTCAATAACTTTTACGCCGTTTCAAAACACCACCTGAAATACCAAAAGCTAATATCGCTAAGGTATAAGTTGGTTCGGGAACTGCAAGAATGCTTAACTGATTAATAGCCAAACCATATTGTGGAGCGGAACTGCTAAAAACAAGCCGTGAGATGTTTGGAGTGTCACTACGAATCCCCAAGAATACTGCCGAATTATCTAATGCTAAGGACGAAAAATTTGGAACTGAGAAAGTACCCAATAGGTTATTAGCTTTATCAAAAGCGGCGATCGAATTTTCAATTTTCAATTTACTAGTGTCTACAGCTATCTGAGTTCCAGCGCCAAAAACCGGCTGGGCAAAACTAATCGAAAAAGGGCCGCCGTTCCCCTGAGTTCCAGGATCGGGAGTACCAGGAGGAAGAGGGATAAAACCTGTTGGATCTATACCTCCGAAGAGAATAAAATCACCTAGACCGAAGTTACTCCGAATGCCAGGTGGAGGTAAAGTTTGAAAAACAAATGGTGGAGTAATTTGAGGCTTATTAGTTGGAGTTATATTTATATTCAAGCCTAAACCACGTTGCGATGTCGCTGAAAAAGAGTTAGGTAAAAAAGCAGAAAAATTAGGGGCAGAGGGATTAAATACTTTACCTAAACTTTCCCAATTAACTTCATCATTACCTCCTAAACCAGCGCGCTCAGTTACTAAAAATGTAGCGGCTTTAACTGGTAATGGAAGAACCGTTATTATAGCTGCGATCGCTGAGAAATATTTTACAGATAATTTAAATAATCGCTCGCTCGTAACTCCCACAAGGTTTTCTCCTTAATTTTTTTAAGATAATATCATCAAAATGCAACAATTAAATATTGACGATCAGACAATGCCTTACTCACATCGAGAGAGTGAAAGCAACTGCTGCGATCGCTCTGACTGAGCTTAAATGTTTCATTACCGCCATTACTAACCAACTTGTTATTGTCTTCTCCAGCATCAATCAGGTTATTTCCAGATTAGTAGAGATATTATTATTGCCTCCACGAGTAAAAATATACTCGTCACTACTACTACCTAGCAAAAAGTTATCGTTAGGGGAGTACCAGCAACGATAGATAGAAAATATACCTTTAGAGTTTTGTAGATCAAATGTATTCGATCGTCGTAATAGTCCCATATTACAACGATCGCAATTATAAATTTCTGATGAAATATACTTAAAGATAGTTCATCCGATTTTATATCTCTGGTGAGATAAAAAAAATACGATTACCTATTTCTTAAAATTATATGTCAGTACCTTATGGCAATTTATAGCTACCAACACGTAGATTTAACTGACCTTGGCGCGGGTTATGGCTAAATATAAATGCGCCTTCTTCACGTTCCCCACTAGATAAAAAGTCAATCTGTTGCTCTCCTGTTTCTGTAACTTTGCCGTCAATCATTAACTCAGCTATAATCTGAACTGACTCAGCTGTATCTCCTCCATTATTCACAACTTCAAAAGGAACATAAAACTGGCTATTAATTTCTCGAATTGTTTGTTTTTTAGTGACAGAAAGGATAGGAGGTTGATTTTTTTCGTTCAGCCAAGTGTAGCCTACTAGACTCACAATGATTGCTAAGATGAATGAGGCGATGCTGAATGTTATCCACTCAGCTATTGAGCGCTTTGGTTGTTCTGTTTTACTCATATTGCTAACCTTCCGGCTGCACCACCAATGGTTGCGGGTAAACCCAGTATCAATGTGTGATCTAACCACATTGTCCAGGGGTCGCTAAAAGTTAATTTTTGAAAGAACCACAGCATAAAAGCGCCTGCTAGCAATGATACTAAGTAGGACATAATAGTTTCGCTCGATGGTCGTTGAAAAATTCCCTTTTGCTCTTTACGTTTTTGCTGGTTAGAAAAACCTGCCTGAAATACAATGCCATAAGAAATCAACAAAGATGCGGCGATCATTGCCAATTCCCAAGGTGGAGAGGTTGCGGCTGCAAGCATAGGAATTTCATCTGTGGGAGCGATGTTAAATGCAATTATGGTTGCACCAATCAGGGTTCCACCCACATCCACAAAAGTGGCGTGTAACTCATCACTTTTGTTCTTGGTTGTATTATTTTCGCGATCGCTTCCTTGTCCTTTTCCATTACTGTTTTCAGTCTCTCCCAACAACTGATTCGCTAATGCTACACCAAGAGCGAAGGGCACACTTTCAAAGATGATTTTACCTAAAGATTCCTTTAGGGAGGTTTCTGGTGTCAATTCTCGCAATAGTAATAGCACAAAGGTAGAACAAGCTATGCCGATCGCGATCGCTTCGACGGTATCAATTGCGGTTTGAGCAGCTAGCCAGCTATATCTGCGTTTGCGAAAGCCTTCTATCTGATTGAGCAAGTAAACCACAATAAACATTAATGCGATCGCCGTCATGATAAATTGTGCTTTTGCCAGCGAGCCAATCCACCAAACCTCCATTGTGTACAGCAAGGGTATGCCAAACAAAAAACCTCCACAAGCACCTCGAATGATGTCATTAATCTCATTCTTCCAAACATTTTTTTGACTTTTCGTTGGCACTCCTTTATTTTCCTTTTATTTAAATTTTGTTTTAATTTATAATTCATTTATCTGCAAAAAAGTTATTTTTTTAATATATATAAATTTTATTTATCAGATTTTCATGTTTTGTACGATCTGCTACAGTACCGATCGGCATCTATCTTAAGATAATATTATTTACCAAAATATTCTCTCGGTTGATGGAAGTAAAAAAAAATACATAGCTGTTAGATTATGTAATAGCTTTAGGGACTTACAAGTAATAAGATAAGCAATATTTTATTACTTGTAGGGTGAGCGTCTTGCCCGTCCCGTGAAATGGGCGGGCTTTTCGTCCCACTTTGCAAGTAGTAGTAATTTATCTAGGACTTCGCAAGTGTCACAAAAAAATCGGATTTGTAGTTTGTAGTTAGTAAGGGTTTTAGGCCTTATTTTGTTCGCGGAGCGTCTCGCAGAGAAGACTAAAATCCTCTCTTCTCTTTCAGAGACGCACTCGCGTTCGAGACGCTACTTCGGCTTTGCTCAGTACAAGTGCGCGAACACTACGAACTGAAAATAATATGCCAGTTGCGTAAGTCTTGTTATCTTTGGAGTTCTCTAAATCAACTACAAGCTGGAGATAAAAACCATGAGTGTCGAAAAGAGAATAGAAGCGACTGCAAAAAATATTGAAGGAAAAATTCAAGAGATTGTGGGTGAAGTCACAGGTAATCCACAAGATAAAACTGAAGGACAAGCAAAGCAAGCTGAAGCCCAAATCGATCACACCGTAGAAAATATTAAAGACGAACTGAAGAAAGCTTTAGAATAATTATCGCTAGTCTAGGGTAAATAGCGATTTTAACGATGAGTAACTCCTAAATTTGTAACTTGATTGCTCCACTTTCTATAAGTTAGTGGGGTTTTTTATCGCGTAAAATCTGAAGGTGTTAGTTACTAAAAACTTGCCTCTTCAACTAACCATGGATAAATGCATCTACAAAGCAATCATGTTTATCCATTTTAATAATGATACAGTGTTCAAAAAATAGGTTTCCATCGTTATAGTAGAACTCTGCTTCACCATCTGGAAAAAACACCAATCCTTCAAGCGTCATTCGGTTTTTAAACTCCTCAGATGTTAATGTCGCACCTTCATCAAGCCATGTCTCATTCTTAAGCTTTAGCAATTGTTGAACAGCATATTCTTTTGCCGTTTGATCGTAATGTTTCAACTCTCGTACAACACTACTAGCTCTGTGCAAGGCTGACTTGACCTTATCATTATCGTCTGTTGAAATACTAATTGAAAGTTGTGTTTCAAAGAATACAACTTGGCTTTCATACCTGCTGCTCCCTGTTCCCTTTCCTTTTCTTTATCACCTATCACCTGTTCTTTAATCGCTAAATTAGCAATAGTTCTCTGAGTTGTATTCCAATTCCAAGCGTGGTTTGTCATCCAAGTATCTAACTGATCTTCAGCAGCTTTACTCATGTTGCTGAACTTGCTGTATGTGTTCCCGGTTGTGGTAGTAAAGCTGTTTTTTACCAATTTGGCGAGCAAATACCTGCAAGGCAAATTGTTGGACTCAGGCGATCGCATCTGCAAATGTAGTGGGTAGATAAGTTGAAGTTGTCATGGAAGGAGCTATAGGAAAAGGCAGAATGCACAAGGCACAAGGGAAAAGATTGACTGGTCAGCGTTTCAGTATTTGGCGAGAGTCAAGAGTCGCCAAGGCGACTGCTATAAATTGAACGAATTTTACTTCTGTGTAAATGCCCATACGCCATTCCAATTGGCTGGAGTACCTTCTAGCAGCAATTCTTGGACTCGTTCTAGATAGAGTTTGGCAGTCTTATCGAGAGAGTTCACTGCAAGTACCTGTTCAAAACAGGCTTTGGCATCAGTAAAGTTGCCCCGACAGTAGTGTTGAAGTCCCCGCTCAAAGGTTTGCAAGGTGTCAAGTTTTAGTTCTCGGATTGCTTCTGTTTCGGCATCGAGCACTTCGTAAACCGCGATCGGTTCAGTTCTACCCTTAACGATCGCTCGATCCAAAAAGCGAATTTTGTACTGCTCTGGGTTGCTCAATCGCTCCAAGACCTCTTCAGAAATTAGTAATGAAACACCATAGAACTTTGTCAATCCTTCCAAACGAGCAGTCAGATTCACATTATCAGAGAACGCATCCCCTTGAATCCGGTTGTGTTCCCCTACCATGCCCACCATCATGTGTCCAACGTGGATACCCATGCCCACATCAATTGGCAAGTAGCCTTGAGATTCTCGTTTTTGGTTGTATTTCTGTACCCGTTTGAATTTATCAACCCCTGCGGCAACGGCATCATCCACACCATTAGGAAAGACTGCCATCATGCCATCACCCAAGAACTTGACAACAAAGCCATCATGGGCGCGAATTTCTGGAGAAACCCGTCGCAGGTAAGCATTGACAAAATCGAAATTTTCTTTAGGAGTCATCTTCTCGGATAGGGTTGTAAAGGAGCGAATATCCGAGAACATGACCGCCATCTCTTTGCTGACGTGATCGCCCAGTTCGATGTCTGTTACCCCGTGCTTGTTGAGAAACTTGAGATATTCGGGGGGAAAGAACCGGGCAAAGGAATTCTTCTGAGTTTCCAATCTCTCGAAGGATTCCTGGAGTTGAAACGCCATGCGGTTAAACGAATCAGCCAGCTTCTCAATCTCGATGATGCCGTTGACTTCAACGTGTTGCTCGAGATTTCCACTGGCAATCTCTTGAGACGCCGTGTTAAGTTTGAAAATTTGGTGACCGATCCAACGAGACGTAAGAACACCGATCGCAGTTGCCGCCGCAAATGTCAGTACGCACAGCAGAATAGTGGTGCGAGTATTGGCATTGATCCGTGCCATGAAATCATTTTCGGGAACAACCACCACCGCTAGCCAGTTGATACCCCGACCATCCTGAATTGGCATCACCTGAACGTAGTGCCACACACCGTTAATTTGAAACTTTAGGTTTTGACTGCTCTTAATGGCCTCAAACAGTCCGAAATGCTGGCGTAAATATCGGGCAGTAGCAGTCATTGTGGCATTTTGACTATCAGCGGCTGGCATTCGCTCAATCTTGCGATCGTCTCCTTTGCCACCTTTAACCTGGAATGGCTCCGGAATGGTTGAACTGACGACCAAATGTCCCGACGGCTCCATGATAAAGCTCTGTCCGTGGGGACTAATGTAAAGCTGTTTCAGGAAGTTTGTGATTCGCATCAAGGTGATGTTAATGCTCAAAACCCCCAGCAGCTTGCCGTTCGAGTCGTAGACAGGACGGACAGGAGAAATCCCCAAAGACGTATTCTCACGGGAAAAGAATGGATAAATTGGACTCCACGTAGGTTTACGAGCTTGCACGGCGGCTCTATACCAGGGGCGGTAGGTGGTATCGTACTTCGCCGATTTCAACCGCTTTTGTCGATTGCCGCGATCGTCCAGCAAGTAAATTTCGCGCATCGGCTCAGTAGCTTTGGTGCGAATTTTGAGTTGAATTGTGCCATCCTCTCGATGTTCCACACCAACAAACTCGTCCTGCTCGTTCCCAAAAGACAGATAGCTCTCTAAGTCACCCTGTCGCACTACCTGCCAGAAATAGCGTTGCAATCCTTCAAAGTCATCAAGCTTTAAATTGCCACTTTGGATACCTGCATCGGTAAGTTTCAAAACATTATAAGATTTATTCAAATAGTCCAAAACGTGTTGCTTAATGCGGGCACTAATTTCACCATTCAACTGAATTGCCAGGTCATCGATCGCCTGCTGTCCATTGCGGAAAGAGAACCACCCCACCAAGCCAGTTGACGCAATAATGGGAATAATAAATGGAACAATCAGAACAGTTCGCAGACGAAACTTTTTTGAGCGACTTGCTTTTTTAATAGTTGCGTAAGTCCTGTATAGAAAAAGCGGTTTGTAGTTTATCGATTTCATCTTGTCTATCTGATGATTTTATCTGTGCGGTGGAATTACTATTAGCTATATGCTGAGAACTTTTTACTAATTCACTCAGCTTTTGAACTATGGGCTTACTAAAATACAAACCAAAAACAATGGCAATTATAGGACAAATTATTAATAAGTATATTAATATTAATAATGTAGAAAAGCAACATTAACATGGCAATGTCCTTTTAGTAAGAATTCAGGAGTCAGGAGTCAGAATTCAGAATGGAATTAGCATAGCTTGTTAGTAGCCTACTAACTTCCTCAATTTGAAGCATTAATCCTGAAGTGTCACCATAGTCAAGGTCTTTTGAAAGAATTAGATAGTAGCGACATTCTTCTAAAGAACCTTGTGCAATGTTCAGAAACCGTACTTTATCTGCTGCTCCCTTTTTCTTAAATCCTTCTGCTATATTTGCTGCAATAGAGATTGCTGCTCGTCTAAATTGGGAAACAAGCCCATATATTTCTGATTTAGGGAACTGACCAGTAAATTGATAAACTAATAAAACAAACTGGTGTGCTTTTTGCCAAACTATCAAATCTTGAAATGTTTTGGCTGGCTGTCTCATTTATTCTGACTCCTGAATTCTGACTCCTGAATCCTTACACTGATAAATCGTTCAAATTCAAAAAATTTGATTAACACTTCTAAAGATGTTTGTTCATTTGTGGGGGTAGTTACTTCAATTTCTTGTATGGTTTCTAGATTTAGATACTGAAAAACTGCTTGAGTTAATATGGGGATTGCATCTGCTGGTAAAGAAGCCAACTCACGAGAGAGCCGATTTAGGCGAGATTTAGCAAAATTAACTTGAAATCTTGCACGTCTGAGTAAACGTTGTCTAATATTTTCGTACAGTTCTGGATTATCTGTAGCCAGAGTTCGCACGTTCTGATTTTTAATGATAGGAATAATGTCTGGATTTTCTTCTAAAAAGATTAGACTACCCTCCTGGTTATAAGATGCTATTCCTTCGATTCCCAAAGAACCAATATCCGCTAGAGCAATGATGTGAGCTACTGGTGAAATAGGTTGGTTCTGATTATAAAGAGAGGGTTGATAAATGGCTTGCTCTGTTGCATCATAATCACAAATGGTAGCGGCGATCGCTTCTTGAATGATTTCCAAATCTGTATCTGTGAAAAGAGCCGTACTTTTTGGATAAGATGCAGATATTTGTTGATTTAAAACTTGTATATAATTCAATAGAATTTCTATAGTTGCATTTTCACTGACACCTGCTTCTCGTCGTCTGGATGTGTGCGGTTGATGGGGTATAAAGATTTGCACTAAATCATGAGCGATCGCACAAAGATCCAGTAACAATTCCATCCTCTTAATTGTCTCTACATCAGCTGACAAATAAGGACGAATGACTTGAAAAATTAATTGAGCGCGTTGCTGTACAGCCATCAAATGATCTTTTGTATGGTAGTACAATTGCTTTTCGATAATTTCACGCTCAAACTCTACTAGAACAAATTTATTTACCTTAGCAACACTTTCAGTAAAATTACTACTGATGGATGGTATATTTTCTGTGGTTATTGGCTGTGATTGCCAGTTTTGTTGGTTTTGTGAATTCATCTCTATTAGGAATCGAACATCTGAAACACCTTGTAAAAGTAAGATTAGATGCTGCTTACTTCAAGCTGGAATATTTGAGTTGAGTCTAATTTTGTAGAACAGATAAATTTATAACGGCGTATAAAATAATTGCCCAAAAACAAGGCAATTATTTTATTTGCTCCTAAGCATCGATTACAACTCGGTCTCTAGGGTGAGCAA
The DNA here is from genome assembly GCF_034530815.1 of Nostoc sp. DedSLP03. Taxonomy (NCBI): domain Bacteria; kingdom Bacillati; phylum Cyanobacteriota; class Cyanophyceae; order Nostocales; family Nostocaceae; genus Nostoc; species Nostoc sp. DedSLP03. Next base: position 24,742 of record NZ_JAVRCK010000009.1, on the reverse strand, counting down.
TACAAGCGAGAATATAGCCTTCCTCCTGTTCGCTTTCATCGAGAGCATCAGGTTCTCCTATATACTTGACTTCTCCTTGAAGCTTCCGCGTTTTACAACTACCACAAACCCCACTGCGACAACTACTGTCGATCGCCACTCCTTCTTGTTCGGCTAACTCTAGAATCGGCTCTTCTCCAGTGCAAGTAATTTCTTTGCCAGACTTGGAAAACAGTAGAGTAAAAGAGCCTGTTGTTTTAACTAGAGGAGTAACTGGGGTAGAAATTACTGGTTTTGGTACTACTGTTGTCACTTTAGTAACTTGCTCAGTGACTACTTGAGGCGGAACCGATGGCTGGGGTTTTGACTTTTTCGCCCCGCCAAAACTTTCTTCATAGTAGTTTTGCATGGGGAATCCGATTTGCTCTAGCATAGTTTTTACCCCTTGCATAAAAGCATTCGGCCCGCAGACATATATTGTGCGCTGCCAAAAATCAGGAGCGATCGCATACAGCATTTGTTCGTCGAGTCTGCCGATAAAACCATACCATGCTTGACCTGCTTCGGGTCTGGTAATGGCGATCGCTAAACGAAACTTAGGCTGGCGGCTAGATATTAACTCTAGTTCTTGGCGATAAATAATATCACGAGGACTGCGGGCGCAATGAAAAAAGACAATATCGCAATCAGCAGCAGTGTCCATCATCCATCGTGACATAGACATCATCGGTGTGATACCACTCCCAGCAGAAATAAACAATAGTTTTTGACTGGGATTGGCAAAACAAGTGAATTTTCCCAAAGGGCCGCTGACTTTGATTTCACTACCGACTCTGAGATTGTCGTGCAACCAATTGGAAACTAAACCAGGCGGTACATCCAAAACATCTGGTGGTGCAGGAACACGCTTGACTGTAATTTCTAAAGTGTGGGGTCGTGAAGGAGTTGAAGAGATTGAGTAAGAGCGTTTGACTGGTTTACCGTTGATTTCCAGGTTCAGCGTCATAAACTGACCGGGTTGGTAGGTAAATAATATTGGTGGGTCAGCAGCAAAGCGAAACGTCTTCACATCATTAGTTTCGTCAATTATTGCCAGACAACGAACCATTAAATCACCTTTTGTCCACCGACTGATTTGTTCTGGCGGCACAAGTGCGATCGGCATATACTCACTAGGCGAAGGAGTCGGCTGACTTGGTTGCTGACTCACTTGGGGAATAGGGATGGTGTATGTCGCCTGTGGAAGAGTTGGTGTTTGGCTTTGGACTTCCCGAACTGGTGCGACCTCTGCATTGTCTGTTGCCGAGCCGGTTGCTTCAACAGTGAGGATAAATTCGCCAATCCGAATAATGTCATCCTTTTTCAGGAGATATTTTTGGTTTAGACCCGCCGCTTGGTCATTAATGCGGGAGCCAGTCAGGCTAGCCAGATCGGAGAAGTAATATTCGCCCTCTTCATAGCGGATACTACTGTGAACTCGGCTAACTTCAACACTGGGCAGGACTATACTACAATTGCGGGAGCGACCCATAAAACATTCGCCATTAATCATAACTTCTGGCGATATGTCTAACTCTTGTCTCTCTGTGGGTATTTTTGAGTTTAACAGTTTGATTTTGAGCATACTAACTTTCCTAAGTTTCAATCATTAGGTATGGGGCATTGGGAAGCAGGAGGTAATAACGTTTCACTTTAAAGTTGATACATTTAGGCAAGCAGAGGGGCAGAGGAGCAGAGGGGCAGAGGAAGCAACAAGAGAGGGGAAAAGGTTAAAGGGTAAAGGATGAAGAAATAAACCCTTTCCCCCTTACCCATTCCCCTTTACCCTTCTTACCCATGCCCAATGCCCTTTTCACTTCTGACTTTCTCTAACTTGTGCAGTTAACCTTTGCAGACGACCAATCATGTTCAGCAACAAACTCCTCGACACTTCCGAATCATTGCGTAACAGTGTCTCAAAATCCTTCGCCTCTATGACCAAAACTCGATTGATTTCAGCCTTGGCAACTACATTTGCCGATCGCGCTTGCCTAGTCAAGACTCCCATTTCACCAATAGTTTCGCCTGACCGAATTGTATTGACGACAACCTCAATATCTCCTTGCAGAACCGTTACATCAACTTCACCATCGATCAACAACAGCAGTTCATCAGATGGTTCTCCAGCCTTACAGATAATTTCTCTTTGACGGTAAACTCGAATCTCAGCCTTGCGAGCCAGTTCGAGCGTCGCTTCCGGTTTCACCGTTCGCAAAAGACTGGTTTCAAACATCAATAACAGCTTATCCAGGGTGCTGAAAGTTTCTTTTGCTACTGCTGAGTCTACTGGCGATTGCTTTTTCCAACTCACAGTTATGGCTGGTTCCTCTGCTGGGCTAAACCGAATCACATCTCCTGGCTGGAGACGCACTGTATCATTTTGTATGCGTTTATCATTAATACGTAAGCCATAGGCACTTTTGAGCGCCGTTAATCTCACTTCTTGCTCGCCAAGATGAAATATCGCGTGGTGCTGAGATACTCTGGCATCGGGCAAGATGATATCATTCGCTAAACTACGTCCCACTTGCACGGCTGATTGCTGAAAGACAAGCTGTTGTATTTTTCCCTCCACCTTCACTTCAGCCGTGAGAGTTTGCAACAAAGCAGCAGCCTGTCCTTCATCCAGACCCAAAATATTTTCTGCTGTCTCCTGCACTAGCCAATCTCCGGGTTTTGTAGAGTTGAGTAACTGGCGTGCTTGTTCGCGCCCTTGCTGTGGATCGAGTTGCTCTAGGGCGTAAAGTGCAGCTGCTTGGATGAGTGGCTCTAGTTCTTGCAAAAGTTCTTTAAGAACCTCAATCACAAAGGGCTGATGATTGGCTGACATCACCTTTGGTATTGGTTGTCCAGCAACAAATATTTGCGTCGGTGCTTCGTCATCAACTATCTGTGCTGGAGTATCAAAGGTTGCTGCTAATTCTAAATCATCGGGTTGCAGAAGTGCGATCGCCTCCTCAGCAATTCTTTCTTGCCACCGCAAAGTATTATTAGCTTCATTCAGAATATTTGGCAATACATTTTCTGCAAGTATGCCAATGGCACTAGCTATTTTCACAGCTTCCGGCGCATCTTGCAAAACTTCGAGAATACTCAATAATTGCTTGGTGATAATTAGTTGCTTATTTTCAATAGCAACTAATCGCAGCAAGACAAACACGGGTGCTTGATGACTTGGAAAATTACTTAAAACTTTGTAGCGGACAGTTAGCTCCTTTAACTGTGTAAGTAGTATCTCTGCTTTGCGGAGAATAGCACTGTTTTCATCAACCATTTGGGATAAAATTTGTGCTTCTTCCTCTGCTGTAATGCCATACTCTTGTTTCAGGGCTTGAATTTGCTTGTCTCTGCGCTGGAGTGCTTGACGCAAGGGAACTCCCATCTCGATCAAATCTAACAATTGTAGTTCTAAAGCTTGCCGATAGCTTTCGATTCTTAACTGATTTTCCCGACTTCTGCGTTTAGTTGGATCTAATAAAGATGGGTTTTCTACTCCCAATTCTGTCAATATATTGAAGTGTTCTTCATCCTTAAGTCCTAATTCCAAACGAATTTGCTTGAGTTCGTCTAAGCTATTTGCTGGCTCTACATTTCCTTGTTCTAATTCTTCGCGCAGCAATCCTTTGTAAACCTGAAAGCTAGATTCTTTACTAAAACTGGGCAGTACTTTTGCAAGAACATACACCTCATCGGGTTTCAGGTCTGCCATTGACCGACCCTCTAAGAATTTAGAGAAATCAACTGTTAATTTAGCCAACTGACGACGCAGACTTTCTGCAAGACTTTCCCGCGAATAAGTTTCCGCACTGCGGCTGAGTGTCCTGTACAGCCACAATGTACTGACGAGAATGACTAAAGCGTTAAATCCTAGCTCTATGAGATTTGGTAGTTGTTTGAGTATGGGACGGCCAGCAAATAAGAAATAACAATTAAAAACTACAAAGGTAGAAATTGCAAAAGTACTGTGTTGTACCTGTTGTTTACTGAGAGGTTTATTAATCCGTTGGCAATAAGCTTTGTATTCTTTTTCTACCCTTGACAATAAGAAGTAACTGGCTGCGACAAAAGCCCCAATAGTAAGAGGAACTGCAACTATTTTCGGAATCGGAATCGGCTTACCAAAAATATAAAATCCTGGATTTAAAAGAGTTGCCAACTGATTTTCTTCATGGCTCCAAATTCCAGAATAGTAGTAATCAAGAGTGCCAGAATATAAAAAATAGTAAAGATAAAAACCGATAACTAGTCCTACATAGCCGTATTGAACTATTCTCCGACCTGGCTTGTTAAAAATTTCCCAGTAAGACCGTTCTGCATCAATGTCCATACAAGGAGATTGGCAGCTAACACAGGCGCTTTTTTCGTTACCATCTTTATCTGATGTCCGACACATAGACTGAGTAACAATTTGTTTTTGACCTTGGTGAGCCTCACTTCCTAACAATCCCCTTGGCCCGTTATAAACCATCTGCACGGGGGCCATAGGACAAAAATATTGACACCAAGTTTTACCAGCAAATAGATAATTTACTGATATTGCTGATAGAATTGTTAGAATAATAAAAGACCCTAAAAACAGGCGATCGGCATTAATAAATAAAATTCTCAAGCAAAGACCAATGCAAAGAAACCCAAATTGGAAGTATAAATGATTGCGACCAAGCCAAGAATCTTTTGCTATTTTAGCTAGTTCATAGCGCACTGCTCCTGTGCGAGGATTAGTGATTTTGCGTTGACGTTGCTTACCTAACGCTCTCGGAATTTGTGATAGAAAAGATAACGGACAAATCCGCCGCCATGTTTCATGTCCTAAAACAAAGATAATCGATACTCCACAAGGAACTACAATTCCCCAAAAGATTTTGGCTCCTAATGCAAAAGGTTTCACATCAACACACTTTCCTTGGACTGTGACAACCTCTTGGCATTTCGTCGGGTCTAAGAGATTCGGATTGAGACGGAAAATACTCCATTCAGTAGTAGGCTGCGTGAGATATGGCGAAATCGGGTCGTAAAATAACGATAAAATGAGTAAAATCCAGCCAATAACGAGCAGCCATCTAACAAAATGCATTTGTTTTTCCGCAACTCGATGAAACATGATGGCGATCCTGATTGTTCTGTATGGTTATGGAAGGTGACTGGAGTTGTAGAACTCCAAGAATTTTTTTCTTAGTGACATTCATACATATCCAACTCGCACTGCCGCAGTAGCAGCCTCCGTGCGGTTCTTTATCCCTAACTTATTTAGTACCTGAGTAACATGATGTCTAATGGTAGAAGGACTCAGTTTCATTCGTTCAGCGATCGCTTTATTACTCAATCCTAAAGCCAACAGTGCTAATACCTCTTGTTGTCGCTTACTCAATTCATAGCTAGATTAGGATGAGGGTTTGTCTAGTTGCAGCAACGCCTGAACAACTTCTCGGTTCAACAGAGAACGAACGACCCATCGCCGCAGATCGGATGGCATCCGCCAACTCATCAATTGAAATGTCTTTGAGCAGGTAGCCAATGGCTCCGGCTTGCATTGCTTGCTGTACTAAGTTATTTTCAAAAAAACTGGTCAAAATTAAAACTTGAATTTTCGGGTATTTTTTGCGGATAGCTCTTGTTGTTTCTGCTCCATTCATCCCGATCATCATCAAATCCATTAGCACTACATCTGGCTGCAACTGTTCGCACAAATGTACCGCTTCATCTCCATTATGTGCTTCCCCCACTAATTCAATATCATCCAACACTAGCAAAAGAAATTTAATACCTCCCCGCAGAATTTCACGATCGTCAACAGTAACGACACGAATTGGTTTGACTAATTTGACATTTTTCATATATAAATTAGCGAGATTTATAATCATTTTTAATAAATTATTGTTTCATTCAGCGTGTTTATACTTAAAATTTTTTACTTTTTTTTAATAAAGGCTTAATATCATTTCATAATGAGTAATTTCACATAGCATTCAGTCTCTCCTAATTCTTTGCCTGACTTTCATGGCAACTTAGAATAACTTCAGTTCCTTGCGCTGGAGAGCTTTATAGATGCAAAGTAGCACCAATTGAATCAGCCCGTTCTTTCATAATTGCAATCTATAAATGACCAGATGGTATGTTGTTGTGGTGAAAACCATAGCCATTATCGCTAATACGCAAAAGTATCTTTTGTGAATCGCCGTAGAGACTCACTGAAAGTTTTCTGGCATTTATGTAATCTCTACATTCATGGCTGGCGTTGCATAATTTTAGCGATCGCTGCATTCGCCAACGACTGAACCAACCGCGCACGATAGAACTCCTGCTGCAAAAGAGACAGAACACTTGACGACCCTCTCTGGTTGGAGACACACTTTCGTTGACAAGTATAGTTTATTTGTGCCGACATCCTTACCTTAGTTAATAAGTCATGCGTTGTTAAACTGGTATTGTGACCATAGCAGTTCATTTTTGATATGCCTTATCCAGACTGTCTAGTGGACACTAATTTGTCACGCGGACATTAATTTGTCAACGCAGACAAATAATTTGGCAAACGACATTTTTTATAGCTATTGTAATGTCTTGCCAAAAACATCAAATTCCATGACTTTTACCGATTACCCAATTCCGCCGGAAAAATCGGGCTAATGCTGATTCTTCTAAAGATAAATAAATTGGTCGTCCATGAGGACAGGTGCGAGGGTTGCGAGTGCGTTGCCAATTATCTAAAAGTGTCTGCATTTCTTGCTGATTCATGGGTGTACCATTACGAATAGCACTGCGACAGGCGACAGCTACTTGGGCTGTTTGTAAATCGCCTCCCCAACTAAGTTCTAAAATTGCTTCTGCACAGTCGTCTCGTTGCTGCAAAGGGGCGGGGATATTACGGACAGCCCAAAGTTGCTCGCCAAAGGGTTCTATATCTAAACCAATGCGTTGCAGTTGCGATACTTGCGCTGGCGATAATTGATAAAGAATGATTGGCGGTTCGACGGGTAAAAGTTGCCAATCATCGCTTAATTGCTCATATAAAACTCGCTCATGGGCAATGTGCTGTTCTACTAACCACATCCCACTTGAATGTTCCGCCACAATATAAGTGTTGCTTACTTGAGCGACAGCTTTTAAAGAGTTAGGAGTTGGGAGTGAGGAGTTAGGAGTTTTGGAATTTTCGTTGGGATTTTGAGGATTGAAATTGTAATTACCTTTGGCTTCTGCGGCTTTGAGTAATTTACTAACTCGTGTTGTGTGAACAGCTTCTTTGAGATTGTTAGAAGAAATGCTGAGTGCTTGGTTAATAGCTTGGGTAATTTGCTCTTGCCAATAAATGATTTCGTTGAGATAAATTTCTGTTTTTGCTGGATTGCGATTCCAGTTAATTTGATCGGGGGAAATGGCAAGATGTAAGAAACAAATTGGATAGCGATCGCGTGGTAATGTTCTATGAAATGCTGATAATATCGTTTGCTCTAATTCCGGTGTCTTAATCATGCGTCTGTTGATAGCTACACGTACCCAATCTGGACGATGACGATGAGTGCGATCGGGTAATCCTACCACTAAATTTAGTGCTGAGTGGGGAGAGACGCGATGAATCGCGTCTGTACAAGTGTCCGTAGAGACGCGATTCATCGCGTCTGTACAAGAGTTGGGAGGGTTAGGTATTTCGAGTTTGACTTCTTGTAAATCACCTTGTCGCACTTGTGGTAAAATCTGCGGTAGCAATTGCCCAATTGTCGCTGCCGGACAGATGGTGAACCATTGACGGTCATTTTGCCAAATCTGCCAAGTAACGTGGGGATGACAGAGGGCGATTTGGTGAATTGTGGCTTGCACAGCTTTCATTTGCTGTGCTGTTGTGGGTAATCCCTGACGACGAGATGAGCAATTACCGAAAAGATGGGAAACTGTAACTACTGTACCAGGTGCGATCGCAGTTGCTTCAACTTGTACAACTTTCCCGCCATCGCCATAAATTATCCGCCATCCTAAATTTCCCCCCAGAGGACGACTCAAAATTTCTAAATCAGCCAGAGTCGTTAAACTGTGCAACGCCTCACCACGAAAACCCAAACTGTTAATTTTCCACAAATCGGCACTAGAGCGAATTTTACTAGTGCTGTGGGCTGTGGCTGCTTGTTGCAAATCATCTAGGTTCATTCCACAGCCATTATCTGCCACCCGAATTCGCCATTGCTGCGGCCACAGAGAAACCACAATTCGCGTTGCACCTGCGTCTAGGGAATTTTCTACCAATTCCCGCACCACAGAGGCTAAAGAGTCGATTACCTCTCCAGCTGTAATGAGATGTACAACTTCTGTTGGTAGAGCTTGAATAGTAAATGCCATAAATTATAGTTTATAGCTTCTGGCGCACACTATACGACTTCTAGCAAGAATCCTTTCTTAGCAAAAAAAGAACCACAAATAAACACTGATAAATTATCTGTGGTTTAATTTCTAAAACATTAATTATTGCAAGATATCTATTAGACTTCTTGGCATTTGTCGGGAAAGGGGAAAGGGATAAGAAAAATTCTTTCCTTTTAACATGAGTCCCTTTCCCCCAAGAGTGCAAAAATACTTTTGCAAGATATCTATTGTGTATTACAACTTTCTCTATGGCATCAGAAAAAATTAGTAATTGCAACATTAATTAACATTAAATCACCTTACTTTATGAATATCTTTAGGCGATTCGTTAATTACTATCTCTCATGGACAAAATTTTAGCTGGTTCAGGTTTTAGCAAACCGTTCAACAGTGATGCAGGACGTTGACTGTAAGGCCAAGCAAAAGCATGACGGAAAGCCGCATCTTGACAAGCTTGTAGTTGTTCAAAACTAATAATGTTGTAAGTCAAGAGATTCTCATACTCAAACGGTAGACGCACATTGTGCAATCCGGCATTATCAGTACAGATAGCAATATCAACCCCAGCATCAAGACAACGGTCAAAAACTAATTTGAGTTGACGTATATCTTGCAAGGTTCCAGTTTTTAGGTAAGTTGTCGGACAAACCTCTAAACATTGTCCGCGTCTAGCGACATCATTAAGTAGCTCTGGATATAGTAGGGGAATTTGAATGCCGTGACCGATCCGCATCAAATATGGTAACAGTTCTGGGTAACAACCAGCAGTGGTTTCATATAGATGTCCCGTGGTATTAACGCCCAGCGATCGCGCATAATCATATAAGCTAATCCATTCTTCTAAGCGATCGGCGTAATAACTATCACCTCCGGCTACATCTACTGCACAGACATACTGTTTATTTTGCGCCGCCAAATCAACAATCGCCTTGTTCACCTCATAAGGTAGGCGCGTATGCATACAGAGAATTTGGCTAGTAACAATCGGATATTCTGGCTGTTGGCTGGCAAGTCCTACTACTCGCACAATTTCTGCCATCTTGTCAATTCTTGCAGATTGACTCAGATGCTCAGGTGTCCGCAAATAAGGAGTGTAGCGCAGTTCCAGATAAGCCAAATTTTCAAATATGTAAGCACCCCGCACCAAGCGATAGATAAAGTAAGGCAAAGTCTCTACAGTTTGCACGCTTTCTACCAAAGTGTGTAATTCTAGATACTCGTCTAGGGTGTTACGTGGGCGGGTATAAAAATCTTCAAATTCTGAATAGTCAGCAAAGCGGGAAATTAACTCCGCAGAATGTCGCTCGAAATATCGCCATAAAACTCGTGGTACGACCGAGCCGCCTAGATGTCTATGTAATTCAGCGTATAAAGCCATAGTGGTATTTTTAGGTAAAAATTTCAATGATTGTAACAAAAACATCGAAATAAAAATTTGTCTTCAAAAAAATTTTGCTCTAACTTGTTTGGAGTAGAGGTTTCCCTACATCTGAATTTCAACAAATACTCTGCGGCGCGAACGATTTGGTAGCTTAAAACTAGATAGGGTTGAGAGCAACAGATAAATTTCTGCTTCCTACCTCCTGCACTAATATTTGCAGCACGAACAAACTTGACATTACTAAGATTAAATTGATAGCATTGATATCCTTGATTTTTGTGCTATAGTAAAGAAACATTGCTATTGTTAAGCGAGTGAAATATAGCAATATATTTTTTCTTTAACAAAGCAAATTCCTGGCAAGGTTGGTATTAATTGAAAATTAAAGCGTTGGAAGTCAAGGCTGGCGATCGGATTATTGCTTACTGCAACAATAAAATGCAAACCTGCAAGGTAAAACGCATTTTAGATCCAGGTCAAGCTAACATCACACTATCAGTATTCACCTCTGAGAATTATCGCGGTTGCTCAGTTTCATCTATAGTCCGCTTCCAAAGCAACGCTTTAGTTGATTTAGTAAGTTAAAAATCAACTAAATATTCAATCTCAAAAATATTTCTAGCTATTGTCCAGCCTCAAACTGGACAAAATTTTTGTTAAAGGTGCGATGTCTACGCACATACAAATCTGTTAATTACGGCTGGATGATTTTCGCAACCTCACACTACCTAGTGGCTTGTCCTATTAAATATAATGAGTTTGTAGTAAGCACTTCTGTGCTTAAAAATGCAGGATTAAAGTCCTGACTACAAACTTATTCACCTCTCGTAACTAATAGGACAGACCACTAGCATAGGGAACAGTAATTGATAAAATTATGAGAAAAAAATCTAATTTATGGCTTTTGTTAGTTCTTTTTCACATCACGAGCCATGTTGAGGTAGTAGTCATCAAGTTTGGCATTAGAACGACGGCGGTTAGGGGCAGGAATTTTAGTAGTGTTATCCCGATTCGTTTCAATTGGCTGTTTAGTTGAAACTTGATTTACGCCTTGCACCCGATCGGATTCCAAGAAATAACCAGACTGAGAGAATCCGAAAAGCTTGGCAAAAAAACCAAATAAATTTCCGAAAAAATTAGAAATACTTTGGAATAAAACACCAAACAAGCCTTCAAAACGAAGGAACAAGTTCCGAATAATTTGAGTTAGACGAAGCATAAAAGCACCTTCAATGATTGCCTATTATTATTGTGACTCAATTCGGATTCAAGAATTGAGGATATGGCAAAAATCTACCAGTAGGTAGGTATAATTCCCACAACTCCTACTTTTCCTGAACCAGCAAAACCGACTTCACAGGACGCTTGATAGAATTTCCCTCTAAATCAACCTTTCCGTAAAAGGTTTTCCCATTGTAATAAAGCGAAGACGAACTTCCTCCATCCAGATTCATAGCTCGATCGGCACCAAGAGTTTTCATCAAATCAGCTAATGCTGGCAAAGATATTCCAGAGTTCGCGGGAGCCGAGGGTTTTTGAGCCACCATAACTAAAATAACGCTGCCATCGCGGGTAATACCTACGGCAGTTCTGGCGTTGGGTTGGTTGCTACCAAGGGCATCTCGTTTATTAGCGTTATCCACAAAGCCCTCTTTTTCTAAGGTGAGTTCTGGTAATAACCCTGGGCCAGCACCGATAGCATCAACTAACTGACAACCTGCTGGTGGTGACTGATTGTGTAGGGCAATGGAATAGCGGCTAGTTTGCCCGCATAAGTAGCGACGGAATTCTGTGCGATTGAATATTTGACCCAAATAAGATTTTAAGTTGGGATTGTTCACCAGCCGCTCGTTTTCCTTGGGATCGGCTATCAACTTTCTTTGTCGGACAACATAAGATGTAGTTTTTTGGTTGACTGGGTCAAAAAAGCCTGCATTCAAAATAGCCACAGCTTGATGCTTTTGGGCAAATTCCTCTACAGTGGCTACCTTCTGTGAGAGTGCAGGAGTCACCAAAAATTTGCTATTAGCTGGAATCAGCACGATGTGAGCGATGCTTTGGGGCAAAGTGCGATCGAAGTAGCGGATAGTTTTTGCTGGTAAAGCTGCAATAGTGGGTATTGAAGGTGTTGAAAAACGCAAATTAAACCACAACACCATTGCTAAACTCATTAATATCAAAGCCAGTAGTTTGATTTTTCTCACTTTTAAACTCACGTGCGGTTAGCTCAAAAAAGTTGATTTAATCGATTTAATTAAAATACTTTAAGCTGAAAAATAAGCAATTAACTTTAATTATTCCCGGTTCGCCCATTTTTTAGGGATTTAGGAAAAATAGATAGTCAAAAGTATACCGAAGGGCGTATTCCCAAAAAGGCTCAATTAGGTATATGTTCGCGATTATGGCTACCGAACCCATAATTACAAAAATTTAACTTTAAAATAACCAAATTATCTAGATTCAACAGAATATGAATAGAGTTATCTTCAAAAAACATCAGAGAATAAAATATGTGTGCTATGGAATTCCAAATTAGCAAACTAGTATCTTGCAATTGTCCACAGAGATATATATCTGCGGTTTTGATAGTTGCTTAAGTTCAGATAATAAATTTAAATTGTTAACTGCTTATGCGTCCTCGTCAAAAAGTTATCGAGATGTTCTCAACCTTCGTTGAATTGGAAGGAGACAGATTCAGCAAATGGTTGATTGATATCAAATTACATCGAAATATTCAAAATTGCTTGGAGTCTTCACCGTTCGTCCCTAACTCAGAAAATTTTTGGGCGTTACATTGGCACAAGTGCTGGCGAGAGCAATCTAATAGCCTTGCTAAAATGCATTTATCTGCTTATTTACAGGAACCAAATTATTGGGCTGCTAAAAAAACAATTGCCAAATTTACAAATAGTCAACATAGCCTAGCAGATTATTTTCAAATGGCGAATGCTGAAATTGAAACAATTCTTAAACAATTTAACCCAGAAAAATGCTCTAGCTTAAAAGTCTATGCTACTATAGCAGTTCCCAGTCGGCTAAAAGATATTTTACGCCAACGCAAAGAAGCTGATATTTGCACAAATTGGGCATTGTTACGCAAGGTAAGCAAAAAGCAGTTTTTAGAAGCTCTTGCTCAAGCTGGATTATCACCGATTCTAATTGCCCAATATCGACTAGCCTGGACTTGTTTCAAAGAACTGTATGTTCAAAACCAACCAGGTGGCACAAAGTCACTACCAGAACCAGAACCTCAACTTTGGGAAGCTATTGTCAACCTCTACAACCGCGATCGCCAAAATCAGTTAAATCAACCTACTCCAGAATCCACGAGAGAAAAAATTGAACAGTGGTTAACCCAGGCAGCTATGTACGTGCGTGGTTATCTGTATCCACCTGTTAGTTCTCTAAATTTAGCGATATCAGAAGATGACTCCACAACAACTTTTGATTTGCCAGATCCATCCTCTGAATCATTAATTGCTCAGATGATCGCCCAAGAGGATACCCAAAACCAACAAAATCAACAATCTCAGATTGCATGTGTTTTGTTAAAAAAAATACAAACTCTTGAGGTAAAAACTCAGGAAATACTTAAACTTTACTACCAACAGGGGTTAACTCAGCCACAGATTGTAGAACACCTACAAATTAGTCAGCCTACTGTTTCTCGCCGACTGCTCAAAGCCAGAGAATCAATGCTTTCAGCATTGATCCAATGGAGTCAAGATACGCTTAATATTTCTGTGACTTCCAACCTAGTTAATAATATGAGTACCGCTTTGGAAGAATGGTTGCAAGTTAAGTATGGGGAATCTCGCTGAGATTATGAAAGATGAGGTAGTAAAAATGACTTACGCTTTTACAGAACCGCAGGAACTATTGTTAGAAATATCACCCTCATTACAGACAAGTTCTTGGCAAGAAAGCCAAATGTACGCCACACCTAGCAGTCGCTGGCGTGCTTACATGAATCAAATTTGCCTTCATGGGTTTTTGAATTGGGTAAAAGCTGAATATGTTCCAGAAGCAAGTATCTGGCACAGTTCCCCTGGTATTCCTGCTTTTTGGGAATTTGTCAATGGCACAGCAATTTTGTTAAACCAAAAGCGAGTCGTTTTAATTCCTAACGAGGCAATTGATGATAGCGAGTTAGAAGTTCCTCAAGAATGGGTAGATATTCCTAGTTGGGCAGCAGACTATTATTTAGCAGTGCAAGTCACACCAGATGGGGAGTGGGTAAGAATTTGGGGCTATATAACTCATCAAGAACTTAAATCACTAGCAGACTATGACCAAGTAGATAGGACTTATTGTATAGATGCACGGCACTTAATTAAAGACCTTAATGCTTTTTGGATGACCTACCAATTTTGTGAAACAGAGGAGATGAAAGGTGCGATCGCTCCACTACCAGAATTATCGACTGTTGAAGCAGAAAATCTTGTGCAACAGTTAAGTAATTCCTCTGTAACATTTCCGAGACTTGCAGTGCCATTTACAACCTGGGGTGTGCTACTAGAAAATGAGCAGTGGCGGCAGCGTTTGTACCAAGATAGGCTGCAATCTCTACGACAAGCCGCACCTACGCAGTATTCACAAGTACAAGTGAATCTTAGTCGTTGGCTGGAGCAGATTTACGATGCTTCTTGGCAAGCTATAGAGACTTTTTTTGAGCCAAACTCCAGTAGCCTAGCTTTTAATTTCCGCACTTCTTCCAGGTTAAACGCTGCCGCGAGCAAACGCGCCAAGCTGATTGACTTGGGAATAGAAATAGAGGCTCAAAAAGTTATTTTATTAGTTGCCTTAATACCAGAAGCTAACCAACAAGTTAAGATTCGCGTCCAACTACATCCAGCTTGTAATCAACCTTACCTACCTCCTAATATCAAGCTAGTTTTATTTTCAGACCGAGGAGAAATACTTCAAGAAGTACAAGCAAGAATTCAAGATAGTTATGTACAGTTAAAACTCTTTGATGGGGAAGTGGGAGAATGTTTTAGCATCCAGGTTGGTCTTGATAATTATCAAATAACAGAAAATTTCATAATTTAGTTGTTATGAGCTAGTAGAGTCAAATTGGTTGATACAATCTCTTTGCAGCGGCTTGTAAACGTTGTTTTTGCTCGAAAGTCATAGGTTTAGACCAAATTTGTCTTGTGTAGTCCTTATACTGCACTTTTCTTTGGTATTTTTGCATAAGTACAATGCTCTCTGTTGATTAGTCATTAGTTAATCACGAATGGCTAAGTCCATTTAACTTATGAGTAAGCTAGTTGTCTTCAGCTTCTTGGGAGGAGATTTAAATCAAGGATTTCCTGTTGTCACGGCTCAACTTTGGTGTGATAAACAATTTATACCCGTGAAATTAACAGGGAGTCTACCACCAGCACCAGAACTAAGTGAACTCTACCGCAGATGGCAGTTACTCTACGCAGCAGTTCATCAACGCCTGGGTAAGAATCAACGGATAAAAGTACATTCGCAAGACATAACCAATATTTCTGTCAATGACTTTAATGAAGTGTGTCAACAGCTACAAGCCAATATCAATGCTTGGTTAAAATTTGAATCATTTCAGAATATTGAACGGCAGTTGCGAACTCTACTCAGTCGTAATGATGAAATTAGAGTCATTATTGAAACAAATATAGTTCTACTGCATCGCTTGCCTTGGCATCTATGGAATTTTTTTGAAGATTACCCGAAAGCGGAATTAGCTTTGAGCAATCAAGAGTATGAATCTCCTCAGCTATTACAAAAATCTCCTACAGGTCAAGTCAAAATTTTGGCAATTCTAGGCAACAGAGTTGGTATTGATATTGAAAAAGACGCCTCTTTGTTACAAGGTTTAACAGATGCCAAAACCACCTTTCTTGTAGAACCAACACGGCAAACACTTGATGAGTATTTATGGAATCAGGATTGGGATATTCTATTTTTTGCCGGACATAGCAATAGTCTTGCTGACGGAGAGATTGGGGAAATCTGCATCAACCGAACAGAAAGTTTAGCAATTTCGCAATTGAAAAATGGACTAAAGGCCGCAATTCGACGCGGTTTGAAACTAGCAATTTTCAACTCTTGTGACGGAATTGGTTTAGGACGAAATTTAGCGGATTTAAACATTCCCCAAATGATTGTAATGCGGGAAGGAGTGCCAGATTTAATCGCACAGGAATTTTTAAAAAACTTTCTTACTGCCTTTGCAGATAGCAAACCATTTTACTTGGCTGTGCGAGAAGCGCGAGAAAGACTTCAAGGACTGGAAAATGAATTTCCTTGTGCCAGTTGGTTGCCAGTCATCTGTCAAAATCCTACAACTGTTCCTACTACGTGGCAAGAACTTCGTGGCAATTTTGATAATACTAAATTTGTGGGTAAAGTTTCGAGAAAAGGTAAAATTACGACATCAAACTCTAAGTTTTGGAATGTACTACTTAGTACTTTTCTTGTGGCTCTTTCAACGCTAGGTTTGAGATACTTGGGAGTCTTTGAGAAAATCGAACTGCAAACTTTCGATCGAATGCTACAGCTGGGACTCAAAGAAGATCCAGATCCAAGGTTGATAATTGTAGAAATTACTGAAAAAGATATTCAATCACGACAAGAGATGACCAAAGGATTGAAATCCATTTCGGATAGTACGTTAGCTAAATTGATCGACAAAATACAAAAGTATCAACCGCGAGTTCTTGGACTGGATATTTATAGAGACTTCGCTGACCCCCCAAACAAATCAAATCTAATACAACTTCCGACTGAACTTAATAAAGAAAACGTTGTTGTTGTCTGCAAAAGCCGCGATAGTAAATACGATCTTCAAGGTGTTAAACCTCCGAAAGACGTACCTGTAGGACGTCAGGGTTTTACTGATGCAATTCAAGACCCTGATGGTATCGTCCGTCGCCAAATTTTGATGATGGCACAAGAGCCTTCCTCGACTTGTACAACGCCTTATTCGCTCTCGTTGCAATTAGTTACTCGTTACTTATTTTATGAAAATATTAAACCTAAATTTAATGAAGATTATGTCCAGTTTGGCTCTAAAGTATTTAAACGCTTAAAACCTAGTCGCAGTGGTGCCTATCAACAAGGAGTTGATTTAGGCGGAAATCAAATACTTGTCAATTACCGTAATACAGATTATCAGAGAGTTTCCCTTGATGATGTATTGAGTAATAAATTCGATCGTAAATCATTTAAAGATAAGCTAGTTATCGTTGGAGTGACAGCTAATACAGTCAGCGATACTTGGTCAACTCCCTACAGTACTGCACAACAAGATTACCAAGAAATATCAGGGGTATTTATACAAGCACAAATGGTTAGCCAAATTTTGAGTGCAGTTTTAGACCAACGTCCAATTTTTTGGGTTTTGCCTTACTGGGGCGATATTCTTTGGATATGCGGCTGGTCTGTAGTTGGGAGTCTGATTATTTGGTGGATGCGATCGCTGTTAAATAAAAAATACGCTATCTTTGTAACGGTTATCATATTATATGGAGTTTGTGCGATCGCTCTTTTAAAACAAGGGCTATGGTTGCCATTTATTCCTTCTGCCTTTGCTGTGGTTGCAAGTGGTGTTGTAATTATATTTATTCAAAGTCGCCGATAATTTTCCATTCCTCTACAATCATTAGTTGAGTAATAGACTTCTTGGCAAAAGTCCGAGAAAAGGGAAAGATTAGAATAAGGAGTAAAAATAGCAAGGTTGCAACTGAATTTTGAGGCTTTGAATATTCGCTGTTGCTCTGTCTGATTTACCAGGATACGTGGTAAGTATCCTGGCAGAACCTTCTTAGAGAGTGAACGGCTCCTCCTCAATTGCCCGACAGTAATCGGCTTGACAAGTACGCAGTTTACTCAGTCGGTTAGCAAGCTGTCTGAGTAGAGTTGGATTGGCTGTAGAAGCCAGGTTGTTCAACTGATATGGGTCTTTTTTGATGTTATACAGTTCCTTCGCTCCAGTTTTATACTCGACATAGGTATAATCTTGTGTCCGGATTGCTTGGTAAGTAGGGATCTTCGGTACTTGGCCTCCTTTTTGGAGCGATTGAAGCTCTGACTCATCCTCAAGCTCTAACTGATCTTCAAGCTCTAACTGATCTTCAAGAAGCTTTGTCTGCTTCTCAAGTGCAGCACGTCGCTTCTGATTTTGTTTGTGTTCTATCAAAAATGCAGAGCGCCACTTAGGGAGATTTGACATCGTACTCTTTAACAAGGGTAAGAACGAGCGTCCATCAACAAAAGCGGGTGGTTTAACTCCAGCCATATCGGTAAAGGTTGGGAAAAAGTCGATATTACCTACTTGCTCTTGCAGTTTCTTGCCAGCTGGAATTCCCGGTCCCCGCACTACCAGATTCAAGCGAATATCTTCTTCGTAGGCACTTTCTTTGCCTGTACTTGCTCGGTGAATACCCTGTTTGTAACCGTTATCGGAGGTGAAAATGATGTAAGTATTGTTGAGTTGCCCATTGGCCTTGAGCGTATCGATCAACTTGTCAATTGTATCGTCAACCGACTGTAGCGATTGCAAGCGCAAACGATAACTTTTATCAATTTCGTCAATTTGTGTTTGATTGAGTTGAGGCAAATCTTGAATGAATTGAGGCTTAGTGCTGACATTGGCTTCGTTAAAATTGTCTACGCGGGGCGCTTGAGCATCTGGGAAGAGGTTTTGATAGCGTGGTGCTGGCGTATATGGTCCGTGAATGTTGAAGGGAGCTAGATAAACGAAAAACGGTTTGCCGTTCTTGACAGAACGTTGGATGAAATCAATAGCAAAGCCAGTATAAACATCTGTACCGTAGTCTTTGGGGTTGTCACCGTATTTGACCAGCTTGCCATTCTTGTTCAGCGTGTAATTGAACTGAGAGTAAGGATTGCCATATTTCTTTTGATCGTTTTTCTTCTTGCCTTTTTCCATCGGGCTATACCATTCTGTCCAACCAGGCGGGATGTATGTATCACTAGGGGCTGTGTCGGGGTAGCCGTTGAGGTACTTGCCAATCAACGCTGTCCGGTAGCCATTTGCCTGTAACGAGGTGGCGATCGTCTGTTTTTCTAAGCCCTGACTATAGGCTTTCTGGAAACCGCCATCAGGTTTTGAATTGGTCAAGACCCCCGTATTGTGGGCATATTGACCGCGCAGAATATTCGTGCGCGATGGGCAGCATAGAGACACGTTGACAAAAAAGTTAGGAAATGTTAAGCCCTGGTCGATCAAAAGCGACTTAATGTTTGGTGCATACTTCTTTGGATTTCTGTTAATTGTGTCAGCGTCCATGTCATCCACTAGGACGAAAACAATATTGGGTTTACTTGTCTCAGTGAAAGCTTTTTGTGGTGCTAATAAGAACACATTGACTACCAAAACACCGATCATTATTAGAGCAAAGAACTTTGTTCTCAAATTGAATGTTTTCATTAAATAACCTCTTGATTTACAATGTCATCGTTTCATTTTTTGGCTTTGGGCATGGTAAAAAACCAAACTTTTATCAAAACAGAATAGAGGCGTCAGAATTCAAAATTGAATTGGAGTCCGACTGGTAGATGTGATACTTAAGTATGAGATTTGGTGCAAAAAGATAAAATTTATCTCAATACTTCTTGCTTTGTGCATTTTTAACTCGGAATCGAGTTTGGGGTAAAGGGTAAAGATTAAAGGTTTTTTCTTTCCGTTTTCCCCAAAAGCTGAGAAGTATTGCCAAAACCAATAGCTTTCTCTCTGTTCCTTGTTCTCTCCCCTTCAGGGCATGGTCAAAAATCGGTGATTAATCTTGCTTTGCGGAGCACAAATTGCAGTACAGTTTCTTCGCGGGTAATAATATCAACTCTGCCATCCATACCCAATTGAATTTGACATTTCTTTGTACTGCGACCTAAAGCAAGTTTCTCTGGTTCAATTGTGACTTCGTAAAAAGCACCTACAGCAGTTGCTTTGGGGATAGAGTTCGTATCACCATCTGCATCGTTTTTTTGCGGCTTAACAGCATCCGGAGAAATCGCTTTGACAACACCATTGAGAGTACCGTAATCAGGATAAGGACAAGCATTAACTCGCATTTGCACCTTTTGATCGACTTTTATCTTACCTTTTTCCTCAGAACCGACAGCTGCTTTGATAACTAAAGGTGCATGACTAGGAACAATTTGCACAACTTCCTCCCCAGCCCGGAGAGTTTGACCGGGGTTTCTCAAATTGAGCTTAGAAATAATCCCGTCTGCTGTAGCGGTAATAGTAGTTTGCTTCAGGTCAATTTGAGCTTGCTTGAATTCGCTAGTATCGCGCTCTAATTGTTTTTCGGTTTCAATTTTCTGTTTTATCAGTGCTTGAAGTTCTCTTTCTAAAGATGCTTTATTCACTTCCCCAGAAGCTTTTTCTTGAGCAATGCGTTCACTCGCCATTGCTACCTCTGCATTGCTGGGATTGAGAACTGCTTGAGCGCGATCGCGTTTAGCAATAGCCCCATTCACAGCTTGTTTTAGCCGTTCATTTGTTTTTTCTTGGGCTTTATAAGTTGCTTTTTGCGCCTGTACAGCTTGTTGTTGCTGTTTCACAGCCAGCTGTACTTCTTCTAGTTGATCGCGGGATAATGCCCCTTGTCTAGCAACATTTTCATATCGGCTCTGCTTTGATGTCGCTGCTCCTAAAGCCGCTTCAGTTGCGTGGAGATTAGCTAATGCTGATTGTAACTGTGCTTGCCCTGCATATAATTCTTCTTGAGCCATTTTGACATTGGCTGATGCTTCTTGAAGTTCAGTGATACTGGTAATTTTTTTATCTTGATAATCGCGATCGCGTCCCTGCAATTCAGCTTTAGCAGAGGCAATGGTACGATTAGTGCGATCGCTTTCGGCTCGAATTTGACTATCGATTGCATTAATTTGGGGAACGGTTTGAATTAGTTGTAACCTAGCTTGTTGAATATTGGTTTGCAGCTGGTTTTTTTTAGTTTGCAATCGAGAGTCATCAATAGTAGCAATTATATCTCCTTTTCGCAGCGTTTGATTTTCTTTGACGTAAATATGCATTACCTGTCCTTCTGTCGCCGCTTGCACAATTGGCAATTCACCCACAGGACGGACAACCCCTTGTCCAATGACTGTAACTTTATATTTAGCAACCGCAGCCACAGGAACAGCTAACGACAACACAAACACGATAAATAGTCCGCCAAATGTAGTCCAACGACTAATTGGTGGGAGAAACTCGTTGTCTTGAACTAAGGGTAAAAAATTGGTTTGAGACTTACTAATCATAAGTTATAAATCTCTCTAAAATGTCTAATCAACATTGACTAATTCCGAAAAAGTAAAGAAGATTTCAATCCATTACCATTATTAGAAGAATAAATCTCATCAAGAAAGCTTAAATGCTCTCCAGGGATATGACGTAATTCTTCTGGAGTTCCTTGAATTTTTAAGCGCCCATCTTCAAGCAACACAATCCAATCAGCCCTTTTGATAACTTGAGGACGGTGGCTGATCGTAATTGTAGTTTTGCCTTGACGGTGATTAAATAATCTATCCAAAACTTGGGTTTCACTTATTGGGTCAAGAGCGCCTGTAGATTCATCTAGAATTAATACAGGTGGGTCAATCACAATTGCTCTAGCTATAGCTAATCTCTGTCTTTGCCCGCCAGAAATATTTGCACCAAATTCGCCTAAAACAGTTTGATATTTATCAGGTAATTTACTAATAAATTCATCTGCACCAGCAATTTGGCAAGCTTCAACTATCTCCTCAAAACTAATGTTGGGATAACTAAAGTGAAAATTTTCCACAATCGAACGACTCCAAAAATGAGGTTCTTGGGGAACTAATACGACTTGCTGTCGCAAACATTCTAAAGATAAGTCTTGCTGGTTGTATATGCCATAACGAATGTTACCAGATTGAACGTAATATAAACCAGTAATTAATTTGCCAAGGGAGCTTTTACCACAGCCAGATTGACCGATTAAGGCTATTACTTTACCACCAGGGATAGTTAAAGAAAAATTTTCTAATAGGTCAGTTCTACCAGGATGGTGAAAGTTAACTTGAGAACAACTAATATCTGCATTGCCAGGAATTTCTGCCCAAGGTTTTTTAATGTCATTTTTATCTTCTGGAGTAGAATCTATCACTTCTGTCAAACGTTGAACGACAATTTGTGCAGTGATAAATTCATCGATTAGCCCGACTGCTGACTCTAAAAATTCAAGAAAGCTACCACTCATACCGCTGTACGCCAGCAGTTGACCGATGGATAATGTCTGATTAATCACCAAGCTAGAACCTAACCAGAGTATGCCAATACTCGTCAATTTGGAAAGAATACTAGTGACTGTGCCGCTGTAAAGCTCCAACTTCATCGTAGTCCAGTCTAAGTTAGCAAGGCGACCAAAATTTGTCTGATATTCTTGCCAAGCTTGCTCTGTAGCTTGGGTGGTTTTCAAAACTTGAACACCACGAAAGGTTTCGACTAAAAAGCCTTGATTTTCCGTACCTTTAACGATGAGGCTGCGGGTTTTTTGGCGCAAGGCGGGAAGAAAAAGCAGGTTTACAAGAGTGACAATAACAAAAGCAGCGACGGAAGCGAGAGTCAGTTGCCAACTATAGAAGAGCATGAAACCCAAGGAAACCAGAGCCACAAAAAATTGACTGGGTAAACCAAGGACAATTTGAGAAACTAGATTATTGATGGTATGAACATCTGCAATCCGGCTAACGACTTCTCCACTGCGACGTGCTTCAAAATATGACAATGGTAAGCGCAACAGTTTTCGACCGTATTCTAGAATTAGCCCGTATTGCAACCTTTGACCAAAATGACCAATCAGGTGAGATTGTACCAAACCAATGGCACTTTGAATTAGGTTCATGGCAATGACGCCAATTGCCACTGTTGTTAGCAGTTGGGTATCTCCCCGCACTAGCACATCATCGGTGAGGAGTTGCATCATTAAAGGAGAAGCCAGAGACAACAGCCCGATCGCAAAGTTGATGGCGATCGCCTGAACCAAAAGATTGCGATAGGGCATAACACGGGCAATAAAGCGCCCAAAACCGCCAATTTTATCTTCTGGTTGCTCATAGAAGCGGCTATCGTCTGGCATCAGCAGCAGCATCACACCATCACTCCAACCCGCGATTAACTCTTGGGAGGTGAGGTATAAGATGCCGAAGGCAGGGTCAGAGATAACATATTTTTTCCCCTTTTTCCCGTATAACACTACCCAGTGATAACCTTTCCAGTGAACGATCGCTGGTAAGGGAATTTCATTTAATTTCTCAAACAGTTCTGGGGTAGCTTGAACTTGACGGGCATGGAATCCCAGGGTTTCTGCTCCCCGCCTTAAACCTAATAGTGTAGTTCCTCGCATTCCGGTGCCCACTGCTTCTCGCACGCGATTGAGAGCAAAGGTGCGTCCGTAATATTTGGCGATCGTGGCTAGGCTTGCTGCACCACAATCTTCTTCACTGTGTTGCAATATGCTGTAGTATTTCATTGTTTAAAAAATCAGAGCCGCAGTTAACAAGGGGTGGAAGAGTCCGTTTCCTACCTGATAACTGTTAACACCGTTTACGTTTATTTGTACTATCTTGATATGAATAAAAAAGTAGGAGCGAAAACGACCTCGCCCCTACGAACTGCAAGAGAAGAATGTTACTCAGCTAAAAGCTGATGTGAGAGCATTCTTTTCTCTTTGAGGTTTTGAAGGATTCGAGTATACGGTATGAAATAGACCAGAGCTGATTATGCAGGTCTGGCAGATTCGATGTCGTTGTTAAAAGGACCAGTGAAGTTACCTTTTGTACCTGCTTTCAGACGCCTTGATTTACCTGAGAATTTCACACCAGTGTAGACAATCCAATCTCTTTTACCTGTCACCTCGTACCAAGATGCTTTATTTTTAAAGTTGTATAAATTGACTCGTGGTCTTCCGATATTATCTAGCCGCTTTCCTTTACCATCTTTCAAGTCGGACAAGTCTAAGGAACCACCACTAATAGTAGCAGCGGCTTCATGAGAAAGGTCTTGTACAGCTTCGATGCTGTAGAGGTCTTTGATTTGCTTGTTGTTCATATCTACTCCGTGGTTTTTGATGTTAGACATTGTTTTCCCCTAAGTTTTAGATTGGGGTTTGAACTGAAGGTAAGCTTGTTTTCTTCCTTCTGATTGTTAATTGGTAGCAGTATTTTCGTTTATTCACGGCCTCGAATCAGAGTTTTTTAGCTTTGCCTTGTGATTGTTAATTGGTAGCAGTATTTTCGTTTATTTACAGCGGAGAATCAGAAGTTTTTAACTTTGTCTTCTGATAACTGATAATTTTTAACACCGTTTACGTTTATTTGTGCTATCTTGATATGAATGAAAAAGTAGGAGCGAAAACGACCTCGCCCCTACGAACTGCAAGGAAGAATGTTACTCAGCTAAAAGCTTATGTAAGAGCATTCTTTTCTCTTTGAGGTTTTGAAGGATTCGAGTATACGGTATGAAATAGACCAGAACTGATTATGCGGGTTTGGCAGACTCGATGCTGTTGTTAAAAGGACTGAAGAAGTTACCTTTTGTACCTGCTTTCAGAGTCCTTGATGCACCCGTGAAATTCTTACCAGTGTAGACAATCCAATCTCTTTTACCCGTCACCTCGTACCAAGATGCTTTTTTGTCAAATTTGCCTAAACTGGGTCGTGCCTTTGCGATATTATCTAGCCGCTTTCCTTTACCACCCTTCAGGTCGGACAAGTCTAAGCTACCACCACTAATAGTGGCAGCGGCTTCATGGTCAAGGTCTTGCACAGCTTCGATGCTGTAGAGGTCTTTGATTTGCTTGTTGTTCATATCGACTCCATTGTTGTTGATGTTAGACATTGTTTTTCCCCTGAGTTTTAGATTGGGGTTTGAACTGAAGGTAAGTTTGTTTTCTTCCTTCTGATTGTTAATTGGTAGCAGTGAGTTAAGTTTATTCACGGCTGGCAATCAGAAGTTTTTTA
>NZ_JAVRCK010000008.1:81535-149215 GCF_034530815.1 Nostoc sp. DedSLP03 | reverse complement strand
TGATTTTATCACCCAGTCAGTTTAAAAGATGTTGGTAATGACAAGCCTTGTAAAGCAGGGCTGTTTCATTCCATTTCAAATAGAATTTGTCAAGATGGTTAGCCAGAAAATTGTAAGTAAGGGTGACGATAAAATGAACATTTAAGCACTTAAATATCAGTACAAGAGTTCATTTTCTCGGCACGCTGGTAACAAAATAACCAATTTTTAATTGCTAGAACCCTTGATTTTTAAAGCTCTTTGGGGAATGAAACAGCCCTGCCCTTGTAAAGGGGGGAAATAGAAATAATAAATCTTGTTCCCTCCCCTTTACAAGGGGAGGGTTAGGGTCTGACAGGTGTAGGTATTTTACAAACGTGGCTGAAATGAGGTTTTTGCGTTGGTTGAAAACTCAAATTTTAGTCTCTAATTTTCCACCTAAGAACGAAATTTCGTTATTTGAACCACCTTTAGAACTCTGTTTGAGAGTATCCACTCATGCCCACATAAAAAACCTACACTTGTCAGAGGGTTAGGGTGGGGTAAAACTGACGCGAATCTTCACTACGATCTATCAGTTTAGTGAACATGAACTATTTACGCTTAAACAATATTACCAAACGCTTTGGGTCTTTTATTGCTAACGACAATATCAATCTCTCTGTTGCATCTGGAACCATTCATGCAATACTAGGCGAAAATGGTGCGGGGAAGAGTACTTTAATGAATATTATTAGTGGACTCTATCAACCTGATGCTGGTGAGATATATCTCCAAGAACAACCAATAAAAATCACTTCCCCAAATGAAGCAATTAAATTAGGTATTGGCATGATTCACCAACATTTCATGCTTGTACCCAAATTGACTGTCACAGAAAATATCATCTTAGGGATGGAAAAAACTTGGCGGCTAAATCTCCAATCTAAACAACAAGAAATCGCCGCCTTATCCCAAGCTTATAAATTAGAAATTGACCCCACTGCCAAAGTTGAAAATTTATCTGTTGGGGCACAACAACGCGTAGAAATTCTCAAAGTTCTCTACCGTCGAGCAAAGTTGTTGATTCTTGATGAACCTACAGCAGTTTTGACACCGCCAGAAGTAGAATCATTAATTGCTATCTTGCGCCAATTGGCAGCCGCAGGGAACGCAATCATTTTTATCAGTCATAAATTAGAAGAGGTAATGAATCTCTGTGATTCAGTAACAGTTTTGCGCCAGGGAAAAGTAGTAGGAACAACATCAACTTCAGCGGCGACACCTCAGTAGTTAGCAACATTAATGGTAGGACGGGAAGTAGCTTTACAGTTAAATAAAAGTGCTAGATTATCAGGAGAAATTATCCTGTCGGTGCAAAATTTACAACTTACTGATGAAAGAAATATTCTTGCTGTAAATAATGTTTCCTTTGAATTGCGGGCGGGAGAAATTTTCGGAATTGCTGGTGTCGAAGGCAATGGACAGCGAGAGTTAGCTGATGCCATCGCTCTTGTGCGGACTATTAAGCAGGGTAAAATTGAGTTTACGCCCAAACATTCTTCAGTAGGCTACATCCCAGAAGATAGGCAGACAATGGGATTGGTGTTGCAATTTAGCATCGCCCAAAACTTGATTTTAAAAGCTTTTAAATATCTGCCATTTTGTCGCCGTTTTTTGTTACAACCAGAAGCGATCGCACATAATGCCCAAGTTGCAATGCAAGAGTTTGACATTCGGGCGACTGGAATTGATATCAAGGTAAGTCAGCTTTCGGGAGGAAATCAACAAAAAGTGGTGTTAGCGCGAGAACTGGCGCAAACACCAGCTTTAATTATCGCCATGCAACCCACAAGAGGGTTAGATGTCGGGGCGACAGTAGCAGTTCAGTCTCAAATCTTAGCAGAACGCGATCGCGGTGCGGCAATTTTGTATATTTCTACTGAGTTAGAAGAAGTGATGGCAATGAGCGATCGCATTGCCGTAATCTACAGAGGTGAGTTTGTGGCTATTTTGGATACACAGACAGCGACAGTGGAAGAGATTGGTTTGTTGATGGCTGGGGGATTTAATTAATTACTAATTCGTAATTTTGGGGTTTAAGCTTATTGTTATTGAGAAATAGCATAAAATGAAAAAGTGCCTAATCTTTCAAAGATATCAACATTGCTGATGAGCAACTCTGTATCTTTTCAGACAGTCATTGAATATGTAGAGGCTCTGTCAAGCGAAGAGCAAGATTTACTACTCGAATTAATTTC
The DNA here is from genome assembly GCF_034530815.1 of Nostoc sp. DedSLP03. Lineage (NCBI taxonomy): Bacteria > Bacillati > Cyanobacteriota > Cyanophyceae > Nostocales > Nostocaceae > Nostoc > Nostoc sp. DedSLP03. The sequence continues at coordinate 146,996 of NZ_JAVRCK010000008.1, read as the reverse complement.
TAAAAGACGCATTGAACAACGGCGTAAAGAAATCGCGGCAAATGCTGCACAAACTCTTAAAGCAATTAGAGCAGGTACAGCCAAGCATGGTAATATCGAGGATCTGCGGGCTGATTTGCTAAGTGAAGGATGAGAGTTATTGTTTGGGATAGTAGCTTTAAGCGTGCTTTTAAACGACTTATTCGTAAAAATCCTCGCTTAGAAGAAGCAATTTTTGAAGTTTTGGAATTACTTATAACCGATCCATTTGCACCTACTTTGAAATCGCATAAGTTAAAAGGTGATTTAGATGGTTTGTGGGCTTGTTGGGTCGAGTATGATTGCCGTATTATCTACACGTTTAATCGCAATCCCGATCGGGATGAAGATACGATCGTGCTAATCGATATTGGCACTCATGATGAGGTTTATTGAGAAATGCACAGAAGGCGATCGCTTTAGGAAAGTTTCAAAATGCAATTTTCTATGTTCCCAGTTATGTCTCAGTGCAAGCGTTCTATTGGGTTAGGCTGGTGCTGACACTAATTAATCGGATTCATCCTAGATTGCTACCCCTACTATCACCGCTAATTGCGATCGCCTCTGCCCTGATCGTCGGTGCTATTCTCATGCTAATTGCTGGGGCAAATCCCATCACTGCATACAGCATCTTATTTCAAGAATCTCTCTCTACCTACTTTGGATTTGGTAACACCCTCACCAAAATGACACCGCTATTGTTTACCAGTTTAGGCGTGTTAGTAGCATTGCGGGCTGGACAATTTAATATCGGTGGAGAAGGACAAATTTATCTGGGTGCGTTGGGAAGTACTTTAATTGGGTTATACGTGCACGGATTACCTGCGGTGATTCATATTCCCTTAGCACTTTTAGCAGGATTTTTCTTTGGTGCAATTTGGGGTTGGATTCCTGGTTATCTCAAAGCAAGGCGGGGAGTGAATGAGGTAATTACTACATTGTTGCTTAACTATATCGCCGTGAATTTAGTTAGCTACCTCGTCCAAAATCCATTAATGGCAACAGGTGCGCCTAGTCCTTATTCGCCATTAATTGCCAAAACATCCCGTTTGCCGATTATATTACCCCAAAGCCTTGCCCATGCGGAGATTTTATTCGCTTTAATAGCCGCAGGTATTTTATGGATATTGTTAGTGCGATCGCCTCTAGGTTATCAAATTACAGCAGTGGGATTTAACCCGATTGCCGCCCGTTATGCCCACATATCTGTTGAACGTACCATTATGCTGGTAATGGCTGCTGCGGGTGGTTTAGCTGGGTTAGCTGGGAGTTGCGAGGTGATGGGGTTAAAATATCGGCTATTTGAACAAGTTTCCCCAGGTTATGGATTTGATGCCATTGCGATCGCTTTTTTAAGTCGTGGTAGTGTTATCGGTGTAGTCTTAACTTCTTTGTTTTTTGCAGCGCTTCGCAGTGGTGCAAATGTGATGCAGCGTAGTGCAGGTGTGCCGGTAACTGTAGTTTACGCGATTCAGGGGTTTATGGTGTTATTTATTGCGATCGGTTTAGCAGTGGAAAGAGAAATAAGAGTAAAAACGCAGAGGGACGCAAAGGTTTAACGCAGAGGAACACAAAGAAAACTCTGCGAAACTTTGCGCTTCCCTCTGCGTTCCTTTGCGTTTAAAAATAACTCCATGAATAATCTCAACTTCTTCTCTGATTACCTAATAGCTACCTTACGTCTAGCCGTCCCCCTAACTTATGCAGCCCTTGGAGGATTGTATTCAGAACGTTCGGGGGTGTTAAATATCGCCTTAGAAGGAATGTTGCTTACAGGTGCTTTTACTAGTGCTGCTGCCACTTTCTATACTAGCAATTCCTGGCTTGGTATCCTGGCATCCTTGATTGCTGGGGGATTAGTCGGACTACTCCATGCTTTTTTATGTGTAACTTTGCGTGTCGATCAATTGGTATCTGGGCTAGCAATTAATCTTGTCGCAGCTGGGTTAACATCGTTTTTAGCTCGATTAGTGTTTAGTGGCAGTAGTACGCAGCAGTTACCTGAAATTGGGACAATTATAATTCCTGGTTTAGCCAATATTCCCGCGATCGGGCCGCTACTATTTCAGCAAGATTTTTTGGTATATTTATTATTTATCTTAGTTATTTTAACTACATACCTTTTATTTAAAACTAGCTTTGGATTGACATTGCGGGCAGTGGGTGAATCTCCGAAAGCTGCTGACACGGCTGGAATTTCAGTAACATTTGTTCGTTATATCGCTGTGGTAATTAGTGGCACTCTTGCGAGTTTAGGAGGTGCTTATTTAACTTTAGTACAAGTAAGATTTTTTGCCGAAGGGATGAGTGCTGGTAAAGGATTTATTGCGATCGCAGCATTAATTTTTGGCAGATGGCATCCTATAGGTAGTGCTTTAGCTTGTTTACTGTTTGGGGCTACAGAAGCTTTACAACTGCGAATTCAGGCATTAGGGGCAAATATCCCTTACCAATTTTTAGTCATGTTACCTTATGCGATCGCTTTATTAGCATTAGTGGGATTAATGGGAAAATCTACACCCCCAAAAGCTTTAGGTACTCCCTACTTTGGAGAAAATCACCACTCAGACTAATTTTAGGAAAAGCAAATGGGCGTTAGCACGCTAGCAAAATCAGCACATAATACAATAGACTTCTTGGAGAAGTTGGGAAAAGGGGAAAGGGAAAGGGGGAAAGGTTTGTTATTTTCCCTTTCCCCTTTAACCTTTTTCCACAAGAGTGCAAAAAGAACAAATGCCAAGAAGTCTAATAGCTAGCGTCCCCCAAAAGCCACTCATGCCGCAAAATAACCAAACCGCCATCGAATTCCGCGATGTCACTTTTAGCCGCAATCATCGCCCATTGGTGTCAAATCTCAATTTCACCATTCGCCAAGGAGAAGCACTGGTATTACTTGGGCGCAGTGGTAGCGGTAAAACCACAACAATGAAGTTAATTAATCGCCTATTTACACCTACACAAGGCGAAGTTTTATTTGATGGTATTCCCACAACTGAATGGGATGAAATTAAACTGCGGCGAAAAATTGGTTACGTCATTCAAGAAATTGGTTTATTTCCCCATTTCACTGTCGAACGCAATATCGGTTTAGTCCCGTCTTTAGAAAGGTGGCAACCGAAACAAATAAAAACGCGGGTTTATGAACTGTTGCAATTGGTAGGCTTAGAACCAGCACAATTCGCCACACGTTATCCGCAGGAACTTTCAGGAGGACAAAGGCAAAGAGTCGGTGTAGCTAGGGCTTTAGCAGCAGATCCGCCAGTGTTGTTGATGGATGAACCCTTTGGCGCACTCGATCCAATTACGCGCCTCGAACTGCAACAAGAGTTTCGGCATTTGCAGCAAGAGTTAGGCAAAACAGTTGTTTTCGTCACCCATGATATTCAAGAAGCCTTGGTGTTGGCATCGAGAATTGGTTTAATGTCTGGCGGAGAATTGATAGTATTGGGGACAAAAGATGAATTTATGCGATCGCAACACCCAGAAAGCCTCGCCTTTCTCGAATGTCTGCGTTCCCTGCAAGATAGTTTATGAAAAATTTCTTCCTGGTTAAGTATGCCCCAGAAATTCTCCAGCATACTCTAGAACACCTATTTTTAGTAGGCATCGCCATTGGAATTGCCATCCTTGTAGGCATTCCATTAGGTATTTTAATTACACGTAAAACTTATCTCCGTCAACCAATTCTCGGCATAGCGAATATTCTGCAAACTATTCCCAGTTTGGCACTGTTTGGCTTACTCATACCTATTCCCATAATTGGCGGCATTGGTGCAGTACCAGCAATTGTTGCCCTGACTGTATATTCTTTGCTGCCGATAATTCGTAACACTTACACAGGTATAACTAGCATCGATCCAGCTATTCGAGAAGCTGGGAGAGGCATGGGAATGACAGATAGACAATTGTTATTGCAAGTTGAGATTCCCTTGGCGATGGGAGTAATTCTGGCAGGAGTGAGAGTTGCAACAGTAATTGCCATCGGTATTGCAACTATTGCCGCCGCAATTGGGGCTGGTGGTTTGGGAGTATTTATTTTTCGCGGCATATCAGTAGTGAACGATCAGTTAATTTTAGCTGGTGCAGTTCCGGCGGCAGCAATTGCATTATTGGCTGACTTTGTAATTGGCTGGATAGAGAATAAATTAAAAATTAAAAATTAATGAAGAGATTTTTCACACTTTGCTTTTTAAGTTTTGCCTTGTTATTGGCAATCACTGCCTGCACGCCGAATTTAAATAGTAGTAGCAGTGGTAATATAGTTGTTGCTTCCAAAGATTTTACCGAGCAAGATATTTTAGGTGAACTATTAGCACAGCAAATTGAGGCGACAACTAATTTAAAAGTAGATCGTCGCTTCCGTTTGGGCGGTTCTTTCATCTGTCATAGTGCTATTACTTCTGGAAAAATTGATGCATATATTGAGTACACAGGCACATCTTTTACTGGAATTTTAAAGCAAAAAGCAATTAATGATCCTAAAGAAGTTTATCAGAAGTTAAAACAAATTTATGCTCAGAAATTTAATTTGGAAGTGATGCCAACCTTGGGTTTTGAAAACACTTTTGCGATGATTATCCGGAGTGAAGATGCCAAGCGTAACAATATTCAAACTCTTTCCCAAGCTTCTCAATATACACCGCAGTGGCGCGGCGGTTTTGGCTATGAATTTTTAGAAAGGGAAGATGGTTTTCCGGGATTAGCTAAAACTTATGATTTACGTTTTGCTAAACCTCCCCAAATTATGGACTTGGGTTTAGTGTATCGTGCTTTGATTCAAAAACAAGTAGATATGGTGGCGGGTAGTTCCACAGATGGGCAGATTTCCCGCTTGGATGTAGTGGTGCTAAAGGATGATAAAAAATATTTTCCTCCTTATGAAGCTGCACCAATTGTTCGGCAAGAAACTTTAAAAAAATATCCCGAATTAAGAACAGCGATCGCATCACTTGCCGGAAATATTTCGGCAGATGAAATGCAGCGATTAAATTATTTAGTTGAGGGAGAATTACGTAATGTTAAAGATGTTGTCCAGGAGTTTCGGAAATTAAAGGGATTAAAATAATTCGTAATTCGTAATTCGTAATCTTTCCCCAATAAAAATGAGTCCCTTTTCCCACTCATTGTGCAAAAAGCACAAATGCCAAGAGGTCTATTGTACTACTGTTGTCCATGTAAATAGTTCCTTAACCACCTAATGACTTCACTTGTTGTTTGCTCATTAGCTCTTTGGAGACATTGCTGCACAATTTCTCTGACGTTAAAAAAGTAGCTGCTTTCTGTAAGTGCATAACTTTCTCCCTGTAATCGATAAATTAATAACCGATTATTCTTTAATATCCAAACTTCTGGCACTCGATAAAGCAAGAAATCATTAACGTCAGTGTAGCTTGTCACATCTATTTCAATTGCTAAATCTGGTGGTGGATCTGACTCCCAATTAATTATTTTTTTGCCTACTACTGCTCTGGAATTTTCAATGTAAAAACAAAAGTCTGGTTCAATACCACTAATTTCTGGCAAGCTCATAGTGATAGGCGTAAATGATTCGTATGCACGGTTTAAATGATCCAGCAAAACCTTAGCAATATCTGCTAGCAAACTCGCATCTCTTCCATGCTCTGGTAGCGGTGCCATAAGTAAAATTTCTCCTCTGCGATATTTAATCCGAGGCGAGGAGCGATCGCCTAGTTGCTGACTCAATACTTGATAGTCTTTCCAATCTCCCAAAAGCTTCAACACGGCGCCAGGTGGTAACTCGATTCTTTCTGGTGTAATTACGGTATCCATAACTAGCTCACATTTTAGATATTGGCACAGACGCGTTGGCAAAGCCTCTCGTAGAGAAGCGGCTTGTCGTCAGACATCGCATTACATCAAGGATAACGATTAAACAACTACAAAATTGTTGTTCGTTAGTGACAACCCAGCAGATAATTCGGCAAATTGTACCTGAGTAAATGCGCCTGCACTACCATCTTGATCGAAGAACAATGCACCTGTAGTGGAGTTATAAATAAATCGCTGGAGAAGAGTGGTTGCAAATTCTCCAAGTGTAAACTGACTTGCTTGAAGTACACCTGCTGATAAACCGCCACCAAAACCAGCAGCCGACACTTGAATTAGCTCATTCGGTTTATTAATCGCACCGAAGTCACTTATCAGATCGAGACCTTCATCAAAACTATTGAAAGCAAAGGTATCAGTGCCACCTTCTCCAAAGAGGCGATCGTTACCGTTGCCACCAAAGAGGATAGCATTGCCATTGCCACCATCGATAGTATCATCGCCATCGCCTCCATTGAGAGTATCATTGCCATCACCACCCCTCAAAATATCATTGCCACTTAAGCCTTGAATAATGTCATCACCTGCTTGACCATTGATGACATCATTTGAATTCTCAAATCCACTAACATTGTTGTCTAGGTCGTTTAGGAAGGTGACTGTATTTTTTTTAAAGACAGTGCTTTGGGTGGAGTTGGCATCGAAGACATCAAAGCTGTCAGCGATGGTAGTTTGCCCAGAAAACAGAATATTGCCCGAATCTACGGTGGCTCCAGTGGATAAGCTTAGGTTATCCAAGTTTTCTAAGGCAAAGTTTTCCAGAATGAATCTGGTATCACCATATCCTTGAAAGCTGATTGACAAACTTGTGCCATTCTGGGTGAGAAGCAAGTTTTGAGCAGTGAAACCACTATTGTCCTGGAATATCAGAGTATCCACTTCGGCTATGACTGCTGCTGTCGGGTTTGTTTCTTTACCCACTCCAGTAAAATCGGCGATTGTATAAGTGCCAGTATTAATCGTGTCGTCGCCTGTAAAAGTATTAGTCCTGTCTTTGCTTAAGCCTTTGTAAACAAATTTATCCTTACCACCGCCGCCTGTGAGGCTATCCTTACCACCACCGCCTGTAAGACTATCATCGCCATTACCACCGTTGAGGGTGTTATTACCAGTGGTACCAGAGGCTGTTAGAGTATCATTGCCATCGCCCCCTAAAAGGAGGTTCTTGCCAGATGAGCGAGAGTCGAAGGTAAAGTCTAAATTTCGGTAAAGATAGCCATAGATGTCTAGAAAATCATTACCATCGCCTCCAAAAAGCAGGTTATCGCCATTTGAACCACTAGCGCTCAAGGTATCATCACCTGCACCACCATTGAGGGTGTTATCGCCATCTGAGCGAGAGTTATCCGCTGTGTACTCCGCACTTGTTTGGCTTCCAGAGATGGAGAGAGAATCATTGCCATCGCCTCCATCTAAGAGGTTATCACCGAATGAACCGCTAGCGCTCAAGGTATCATCACCAACACCACCGTTGAGGGTATTATTGCCTAAAGAGCGATCGTCGACTTTTTCGCCGAAATAGCCGAAGTACCTGTAGTTGCCAGAGGCGGAGAGAGAATCATTGCCATCGCCACCAAAAAGCCGATTATTGCCTGAGGGGAAGTCAGCATCCAAAGAGTCGTTACCAACACCACCGTTGAGGGTATTATTGCCCGCACCACCTCTCAAAAGGTCATTGCCACTTAAGCCTTGAATAATGTCATCACCTGCTTGACCATTGATGACATCATTTGAATTCTCAAATCCACTAACATTGTTGTCTAGGTCGTTTAGGAAGGTGACTGTATTTTTTTTAAAGACAGTGCTTTGGGTGGAGTTGGCATCGAAGACATCAAAGCTGTCAGCGATGGTAGTTTGCCCAGAAAACAGAATATTGCCCGAATCTACGGTGGCTCCAGTGGATAAGCTTAGGTTATCCAAGTTTTCTAGGGCAAAGTTTTCTAAAATGATTTTGTCAAAGCTAGACCTTTGAGAGTTGATTTCCAGGTTGTTACCATTCTGGGTGAGGCTCAAGTTTCGAGCAGTGAAGCCACTATAGTTTTGGAAATTTAGGGTATCCACTTCGGCTATGACTGCTGCTGTCGGGTTTGTTCCTTTACCTACTCCACTAAAATCGGCGATCGTATTAATGAAGTTTGAGTTCTCATCAAAAAAAAATATATCTTTGCCACCGCCACCAGTTAGGGTATCGTAGTAATCGTTGTAATTTAAAGTACCCCGTAGGGTGTCGTTACCGCTGGTTCCAATGATAATTGTCATAAGTTTTTCCTACCTGAATCGATTTTTTGAGTAATTTTAGTTGTCAATAATCATAGAATATGGCCAAGATTGGTTTTGAATTACTTGCGTGTCCTCTTGGGCAAATGTAAGGGCATCTCCAGGGCGAAGCAAGCAAATCGGTACAGGAGAAGCGATCGCTCCATCTTTGCGGGTTCCAGAGCGCACAGTTGCTACCTGGCAAACATGCTCTGGGGTGGGATCGACTGCCATAATATGTGCTTGCGATCCATCAAGACAAGGACCAAGACCGCGCTGCCAATACCAAGGCGCACCGCCATCAGAGTACGGTACAATTCGTTTGGCATTCCAAATTTCCGCTACGTCAATTAAATCATCGGCATCGCACATCATCTTTTGGCGGACTTGCCAGCTGTTCTGTGGCACAAAAGGAAGATAGCGAGCGACTGATGAAAAGAGATACTGAATTGGATACAGTCCGAAACCTCGATATCCACCAAATAAAGTATCAAGGGAACCATAACGCTCTAAGGCTACGGCTGCGAGTTTTTTGACATCTCCAAGGCAGTCAGTCCCGGAATCTGCGGTGAGCGCAACACGGCGATCGCAATACTCAATTAAATAAGTGTTGCCTTCATTGCGAATCTCTGGGTGGAGGGCTTGAGCAACCGTTGGCTGTTCCCCGTAGAAGGGCAGGGCAATCACTCGCATTCCACCAATTCGAGTTTCGTCAAACCAGCGTAGTGTATGAATATTTTCAAATCCAAGCTGACGCAGCCGCAACGCCATATCAATTGCCAGTACAGATTCTCGCTTCACTTCGGGAACAAAGATTGGTGTGTTAGCAACAACTCGCAGCAAGGTTCCTAAATCAAAATGATCGGGGTGAGAATGGGTGATAAATACTGCATCGGGTTGTCCCATTTCCTCTAAGCTCAGGGGTTGGTAGTTTGGCGGATAAACTTCAGACTTGGGCAATAGAAATGGATCGAAGAGAATGCTAAAGTTGCCATCACTGAGCCGGAGGGTGGAGTGACCGACAAAAGTGGCATGGCCTAGTTGCAGCTTGACGGATAATTCGTTGACTTCAACCAGTGCGCCACAATCATCTAATGCGTTCCATAACTCGCGAGCAATGGTCGTAGTTGGAGCATTACTTCCTTGTTGCCATTCTCCTAGATACAAAGCAAGCTCAGATAGGAGATTGGCAGATAATTTTTGGATGACGATAGTTTCGCCAATATTACGTTCCAGCTCAAGGGCAACGGGTTTAATGGCTTTGGGATCGGGATATAGCCAATCCTCCAAAAGAACATTAGGACGCTGATACAAATTTGCCAGACCACCCGAAACCATTGTCTGTGTCAGTAATTCACGCGCATGAGCCACAACATTTGCAAGACCATATCGATTGCGGTGTGCTGTGATGCTGGCGCAGTAGCGACGGATGGTGTTGTCACATTGTCCAGTCACAGCACTACCAAACTTGGTTTCGTCCTGATAGATCAGTTGAAATTTAATGCTGCTGCTTAATCTTTGACGGATCATAAGCAAGTGATAAATTAAAAGTAAAAAATCTACAATTTAACGTTATACGGCGCTGTACGCCTATTTCTCCTTTCTTAGAACTGACGCAAGACATCTCTGAAACCCTTATTCTCCTCCGTGTCCTCTGCGTCCTCTGCGGTTCGATTTTCGGAAATTTTGTTTCTTTTTCAGCCAGCCACCTTGAGAATCGGCGTTTCATTTCTACGCGGCGACCAGCCATGTTCGGTGCGGGCAAAGGGTAAGGCAAGTTCTGCCATATAATGCTGCCCTTTGGAATCAACTAGCCAAGGTTGATTGACCAACTCTTCTACAATTAACCATTGGGTGTGTTTTTGTAAGTCTTTTTTGAAAAAGGACTCTAGGGCTAAAGGGCTGTCCCGATGTAAAAGCAGTGAAGGTTTATCCTCTATTTGCAAATTGAGTAGCATCGGCCAGCCATACTCAGCAGCTAATTGCTGCCATCTGGCAAAGCGCTCTATTTCAGTCAATTGGGCGAGTTCTGCTAAGACTTGCCCACTCAAAACTGTCCGCCGAGGACGCACGATCGCTTCTTTTGGTAACTGAATACGAGGAGTAAAACGAGGTACAGTCAGTTCAATCTGCATTGGCACTGTGGCAGCGCGAAAGATTGCCATCGGATTATCTTGAAAAGTAGTCCAAAGTAACTGCTCACAGATGGGATCGCGGGCATTAACCGCAGCCAAGGAAAACCAAAACACTGCAACAGGTTTTAGCGAAGCCGATCGCAGTTTTAAAAAAGGCAACTGTGTTTTGGGATCTAGAAAGATTTCTGCATCGACTAGGGATAAACTATCTTGACTCGCGCCCCACAACTCAATTGGAAGAATGTTGAAATTAGGACGAGCTAAAACATTTGGGTTTGGCTCAAAGGGACTTTGTAATTCTGCAACCTGAATTTGATGTTGGCTGGCTAAACAGTCAAGCTTCTGTTGAAACCAAGAATATAATAAATTATTTCCATTGAATAAGTCTTGAAATCGGGCAAAGATTGGCACTGGATCGTCACTAATCCCGTGAACTACCAGTTGGAAAGACTCAAATACACCCGCGAATAAGCAACCGAAAGGAGCTGTGGACAGAGCCGATGGCGAATTACTGCCAGATTCGAGAACGACTACCTCTTGATTTTGCGACAGCGATCGCTCCCACGCCTCCAACCGAGCGATCGCTTCAGGGTGACGATGAGCTGTTCTCATTTCGGAAACCAAGGGAGATTTGAGATCGCCAAGTGCAATACCCGCCGCAAATTCCTGTTTCAGCCGCTCGCGAAACGCCATCCGCATTGCCGAGGCTGGACTCGCGCCCTGAATCCAGCAACGCTCGTAGTCTGCGAGTGTTTGCAGTAAGATGTTTTGCTGCGCCTCATCGATGCCAATGCGAAACGGTAGCCCTAAATCACAGTGCAGCACTAGATCGGATAGCTGAAGGAGTGAAACACCAAGGGCTTGGGCGAGTTCTTGAATATAGGTCTTTGCTTGTTGTAGATAATCCGCAAGTGCATCTAAAGATATAAAATCAAGCTTTGCCGCCAGAGTATCGCAAAGGGAATGCAGTTCTTGAATAGCACTGTTCCAAAGACCGCGATCCGGTTCAATCAGCTTGTCTGCCGCAACTGCTAATGCTTGCCAACAATTTTCAAATCGCTGGGGCAGGTCAAGTCCGCCTAAAAGCACACCTCCATCAATGAAGAGATGTAGAATATCTTGTATTGTGGCTGCATGGTTCCAACGAGGTGAGGCTGCTACTGTTTTGCTTAGTTCGTCTAATGTCCCTAGCTCCAATTTCGTCAGTTCTTCCAAGAGGATGTCTACAATTTCCTGAGACTCGATTTCGCGCTGCTCAACTAATCCATCTGGAGTGCGTCCCCAAAACCGCCAAGAACCATCTGCTTGTCGCTTCAAGGTAGGATTCAATCGCCAAGTTGCACGTTGACGATAAATTGAACGTTGAGCTAGCGATCGCAATATTGTTTGAAAAGGACAAAGGTCGGGTGTAAATGAATACTGAGCCGCTCCCCGATCGTGCTGCGCCGTCTTGGTAAACTCAACTAAACTTACACCAGCCCATAAACCATAAGGCGTAGTTCGTCCCGCAGCGCGCGCTAGGTAACGATACAGCGCCGTCTCCAGATGGCGAATTTTTTTAGTGCGTTTTCCCTGCCTTTGGAAAGCTACACGCTGCACCTCCGTGACCAGGGAAGGATTAGATAACAGCAGGGCTTTCATAAACCATGAATCTGCTGCGGTCATCTGCCAAAGCTGCTGGCGATCGTCTTCATGCACCTGTTGATAGGCTGTTGCATATTCTTTCCAGATATCAGCATCCTTTGTACGGCTGGCTGCTAACGCTAGGCTTGCGAGTTCTTGATTGCCAAAACTTTGAATACTCTCAATTGGCCAAGCAGCAGCCCGCAAAATGCCTACAGGGGCAAGCTCAAATTGTTTGCTGGGATGATTCATCAATCGTTGATATCTCGTCGCGAGCGGGCATATCTAGCTGTAGCCACGCGGCGATGATTGGTGAGCAGTGGCTCGATCGCCCTAGTGTAATGTTGCTCCAACTTCAGTACTGCGGTAAAATCTCGCATTACAGCTGAGTATCCCTCAAGACTCAATCCTGCTTCCTTTAACCATTGCTCTGTATCTTCGCCATCAAGCAAATCAAACTGCTCTCGAAAAGAGTCAGACATTGTTTGAATTTCCGCATCAGAAATCTTCAGCCCCAAACGCTCTGCTTCTTTAACTGCTAAATAAGCCAGTAGAACTTTTTTACTCATCACTTCTTCGTTCTCACCTAAGCGGGTGAGAATCTGAATATCATCGCTACTTTCAAGGGAATTTGATGCTTTCTCCAACTCATCATCAGCCAATTCCGACTCAACCAGAGAAGTTTCTCCAGTTCCCAAATGACGCAGATAGTAAGTAAGTGGGTCTGATGGAAAATCTTCGGGTATTTTCGGCCACTTAGGAGACTCGAAACGATTATTGCGTACACAAACGACTTTTTCATAACTACGAGCCTCACCCGCCAGCCAAAAAATTAGCCCCGGCATTTTACCCGTCATCACATCGTCAACAGCTTGTCCGGCGATGTGGGTAAAGAAGTTTGCTTCTGGATGCTCACCCGCTAACACGGAAAAATCCTGTAAGCGAAAATCAATGGCATAATTTAGCCGTTCTCCATCTCCAGCATGAACCACCAACTGCCAAACAACCTGTTCGATGGGGAAACTAGCCCAACTGCTATCAGCTTGTTTGACTTTTTGTTTGAGCCATGAAATAAAAGATCCTGCTAGCAATGCATCCAGTTTTCGTTGCAAAGTACGCCGTTCTTCAGGTGTGGACAATCCTGTAAGAGTGCTGATATCAATTGGTTCCCAACGCAACTCAAAAGATGGCTTTGCCCGAACAAAATCAGATGACTGTTCGTGTCGCTGCGGGGATTGCCCAGATCGCAGCTCGATCGCATCACCGGGACGCACCGTTATTGCTCGTTCTGGGGAACCAAGCCGACGCTGCAACAAGCGAACTGTTTCCTCTGAACTTAAGGGAAAGGCATAACGGTTAAACCAGGCGTGGCGACCGCTAAAGCACAGACCGGAAGCATAAGGGAAAACCAACGCAGGGTTGCAAGCACAGGCTGCTTCCAACCAACTAACTACCCCTTGTCTATCGAAGGTTGCTCCCATACCGTGCTGATAGCCCATACTGGCACGCACTACCGGCTGATACTTAGTTGAAATTAGATCGATCGCACCGTATTCTTGGGTGATTCGTTCGCCAATTTCCGCCGTTACTTCTGCATCTGCCATGTGCCAGAATGTGCCAGTTGCATCTCGAACTAACAGCCCAAACTCCGGTTCTTCGTGGTCTGAAGGCGTGGGGAGCAAGTAAGTTTGTCCAAGAGCGATCGCTTGCCAAGGCTGACAGATAATTATTTTTGAGAACCCAATCTTTTGCAGCTGTTCGATTAATGCCGGTTCATCCGCAGTAATTACGGGCAGTTCGCGCGGCAGTTTCTCGAGTGTTTCTAAGTGAAAGTGATCGAAGTGTCCATGAGTCACCACCAAAGCTGTTAAGTTTGGCAGTTTGTCCAACTCAAATACCCGACCAGGATAGTACGTAAGCGTGCCCCCGACGAGTGTATCCGAAAAGCATGGATCGAGCAAGATACGTTGATCGATAGTTTCGATGTATAAAGCAGCATGACCACAGATAGTGACACGCATGAGAATTGTTTCCGTAGCTGTACTGTCAAAAAATCCTAGCCGATTTAAACAGCAAAAGATGGAAATGTTTAAAGAAGTTAAGAACTAAATATCAATTGCTAAGATTGGTAGCAAATAATTCCTAAATTCCATTAAGCTTGCATACTCTAATATAGAGCATTACTGAGATTAGATAGTTCTCATTAACATTTCTGGCCATACGTGTGGAAAAGACAATACACAATGTTGTAGTTTTTGGCGGCGGGAGTGCTGGATTTCTCTCTGCCTTAGCGTTGAAGGTGAAGATGCCAGCTTTGAACGTGGTCGTCGTCCATTCCACAACCATTCCGATTATTGGAGTGGGTGAAGCGACTACCGCTTGGATACCTTGGTTCCTGCATCAGTATCTAGAATTAAATCGAGAGCAATTTTATGAAGAAACACAACCGATTTGGAAACTAGGAATTAAGTTTATTTGGGGAGATTCTAGCCAGTCTCACTTCAACTATCCTTTTGTGACTCATCTGGCAGATAAACTCAGTGTTTTGAGCAAAAGCACTGCTTACTATTGTCTTGATTCCACAACAGAATCGAGCCTTTATTCACTGTTGATGGAGCAGTGCAAGTCACCTTGCTTCCGCAGAGAAAATGGCGATTTCGTAGTTGATGAACGCTTTGGATACCATATTGAAAATGTTAGTTTCGTTTCTTATTTAGAAAGAAGATCAACAGAAATTGATATCAAGATTATCGATCAACCTGTTGTAAATATTGAAGTCGCCGAAAATGGCTATATTCGCCAACTCAAGTTTGATGATGGCACAATGCTGGCTGGCGATCTATTTGTCGATTGTTCTGGTTTTCGCTCGGCGTTGCTAGGAGAGATTCTGCAAGAACCTTTTTGCAGTTTTGCCAGCAGCTTGTTTTGCGATTCTGCGGTCACAGGCACATGGATGCGAGATGATGCAATCAACCCTTTCACAACTGCCCAAACCATGCAGAGTGGGTGGTGTTGGCAAATTGATTTGCCGGATAAAGTCAATCGTGGTTATGTATATTCATCGGCTTTTATCAATGATGATGATGCTCTGCAAGAGATGAAACGCCACAATCCTTTGATGAGCGATCGCCATAGTATTGTGAGGTTCAAGTCAGGGCGACATCAACGATTCTGGGTAAATAATGTCGTCGCGGTGGGCAACGCTTCCGGTTTCGTAGAACCTTTAGAATCAACAGGATTACACATGATTGGTGAAACCATCAAATCTGTGTGCGATGTGTTGATTGATTCCGACCAGCAACCCACCCCAGCCTTAATTAATCTTGTGAATCGAGCGATCGCCCAAAAGTGGTATGATATTCGTGATTTTTTATCGATTCACTTCAAATTCAATCGCCGAGTAGAATCAGAATTCTGGCAACACTGCTGGCATCAAACGGATATTGGTGATGCCGAAGCAATAGTAGATTTTTTTCAACACAATGGCCCATCAAGCCTTGGTCAAATTCTGCTCCGTTCCAATAGTGTTTTTGGATACAACGGTTATCTGAATCTGCTCATCGGTCAACGAGTGGCTACGAAGTATCAAAGCCACAATGACAGCTTAGATTTAGATCGTTGGCGACAAATCCAAAATTATTTCACGAAGCAGTGTGCTAACGCCTTATCAATCCATGAGGCGATTCAGGTTGTTAAAGAAAGAAAATGTCAATGGCTGACTTCATAAATACCATTCCCCAGGTGCCTCGCGTTAACCCTAATGCCCATTTAATCCTCAGTGAAACGGGTGAGATTTGTAGCTGGGTGGGCGGCGAAGTGTTCGCCCTCGAAGGCATTAGCCCCAGCACCATCCGCAGACTACTGGCGCTGATCGATGGAGTGCGATCGCTTGAGACAATTTATGCTGAACTTGCAAATTATGACGATCGCAACTACTTACATGAGATCGTCTTGGCTTTAACTAAGTTGCACGTCTTAGAGGAAGTAGTAACTGCAACTGCACCCCCAAATTCTGACTCGAAATTGCCAATAGTTCCCGAACAAGTACGGCAAAAGGCGATCGCTATCTTAGGCAATCACCAGTTACTCGATACTCTCAATCAAGCCTTTACCGCGAATGGTTTTCAAAATCACCGCGCTTTCTCATTCACAGATTTTGCTTCTTGTCAAACGCCGGAATTTCTCGCTCTCCAGCAAGAACGGATACTTCTCAATGGCTCTTGGAAAGTGTCTGCAAATAGTCTAGAGGCTGTAAGTGTTTCTGCGTTATGCGAACTCTTTCAAGAATTCGACTTTGTAATCTGTGCTTTGGAAGGCGTACCGTATCAAGCCCTATTCGATGTCAACAAGTCAGCCCTAGCCAGTGGCACACCGTGTTTATTTGTCACTGCTTCCCCAGAAACAGCACTCATCGGCCCAACAGTCATTCGGGGTGCAACTGCTTGTTTTAGTTGTCGAGTCATTACCTTAGAAGCGATTCCATCGGTTTTACAGGATATATTGCCGCAACTGTCAACCCCCATCCTTAACCAGGCAGATAGTCCACTTTTGCCTTCCATAGCGCAGGTATGTATTGAAGAAGCGATTTCCATCTTAGGTTTGAACTTAACAGCAACTCGCGCCACCAGCGTTGTAAAAATTAATCGGCAAGGCGAGCGCACTGTTAAGCGGCTGCTTCCTAGCGGTGAATGTCAGCAGTGTACATCGCAATTAGATCGACCGTTGGGAGTGTTGCAACGAAATGCGATCGCTGCGGCTGCTCAAGAAATCGGTCGGATCTGGCCGAACTCACCCAATGCTACAATCCGTGCAGCAGCCGATCCTTGCAAAACGGTGGGCATTTTGGGTGGCGGTACGGCTGGTTATCTCACGGCTTTAGCCTTTCGCGCTCTCAGACCAGACATCAAGGTAACTTTGCTGGAATCAAGTGCTATCCCGGTGATTGGCGTGGGCGAAGCAACTACTCCAGAACTGGTTAAGTTTCTCCATAGTCCCCGCTTTTTAGGGCTAGACATCGTTGATTTTTATCAGCGCGTGCTTCCTACATGGAAGTTAGGGATTAAGTTTCAGTGGGGACTGCCCGGTGATTATGAATTTACATTTCCGTTTCAGCGCGGACGCTTGCTAGAATCGCTTCTCTATGATTCAACGCTGAACAATCAGTCATTAGGGGCAATGCTGATGAGTGGCGATCGCGCTCCGATTTTCGATCGGGGCGATGGGACGCCGTTATCTCTACTTCACCAAATTCGCTGGGCGTATCACCTCGATAATCGGCGGTTTGTTCGTTACCTACAAGAGGAAGCGATCGCTGCCGGAATACAGCATATTGACGTGCAAATTTCTGATGCCCAGATATCTGCCGATGGTGAAACCATTACCCATCTAATCGCTGAGGATGGGCGTAAACTAACTTACGATTTATATATTGATTGTTCCGGCTTTCGCTCGTTGTTGCTAGAGCAAAAACTTGGCTCAAAATTCATAAGTTACCAAGATACCCTCAACACCGATCGAGCGATCGCTGCTACTGTCCCTCATAATGGCACCATTAAACCTTACACTCTCGCCGAAACCATGAATAATGGTTGGTGCTGGAATATACCTTTTGAAGATGCCGATCATCGAGGGTATGTGTTTTCTTCAGCATTTTGTAGTGCCGAGCAAGCCTTAGAGGAAATGCGTGCTAAAAATCCGGGGATGGGCGATCCTTGGCTTGTCAAGTTTCGTTCCGGGCGGCATGAGCATTTTTGGAAAGGCAACGTTGTGGCGATCGGCAATTCCTATGGGTTTGTGGAACCCTTAGAATCCACAGCGATTCACATGATCGTTCTCGAATTGGAACTCCTACTTACCAACTTTCCAGCATCAAAGCAAGATGAGGGCGTGAAATCTGTACTCAACCGCAAAATTAGCGATCGTTGGGATGCCCTGCGTTGGTTTCTCGGAATTCACTACAAGTTCAATCACCGTTTATCCACTCCCTTCTGGCAAGCAGCCAATAGAGACACAGATATCTCTGGCGCATTAGAACGATTAGCATTGTTTAGCGAGCGAGCGCCCTTATCTTATCGAAATTCCCTATTTTATACACTGCATCCACCAGAGTTTTTCTCTGACGATCACTCCTATGACACATTATTAGCTGGGCAACAGGTATCCGCCCGCTTTGTGGAACCCGTGGAAGATTTAGCCACTTGGCAACGCCAACTCGCAATTCTCAAAGGGCTGGCTAGCACTGCCATGCCCCAACATCAAGCCCTTTCCTGCTTGCGCGAGCAACGGCAAGATTTGCTTTACGATTTCGCAAAGCGCCAAGATAGTTGGTTACACACCTGGCTTCCTGCGTAGTGCGGGTAGGGAAAAGGTTAAAGGTTAAAGGGAAAAGGGAACTTCATAACTCAATACGCTTGGGTTAAGCAAATTTATCTGTTAAGACAGGCTGTTCTTGAGCAGGGGAGGCTTCGGGAGCAGGGGGAGAGAAAAAAGCTTAACTCAACTGTATTGCTTCATAAGTAAAGTTAGGGGGTTGATATGAGGACGCTGTATTTCTGAGTTCGTAATAAGCATTTCAGTGCTTAAAAATCAAGGACTAAAGTCCTTACTACGAACTTTTTTACCCTTCAGAACTAATGCAATAGCGTAAGTCCTGACTATTTCCTTTTTAAACAATCGTTAACAATCCTTCTTTGAGCAAACGGCCTACTAATACGATCTTGCTATTGTCGCTGGCAAAATCGGGCAGCGATTTGATCTGAAATGCAGCTTCTGACTCAGCAATGAAGCGGAAAGCTGGCTCAACGTATGCTGGCGCTTCAACTCTGTTTTGGGGAAATTGAATCATCACCACATCCCCTTTTGTGACGGTTGTACAAATCATTCCTTGGCGTTTGACAACGTGAGTATCCAAGTCAATCTGTTGCAACTCGTCCAATTTACTGAAATGGTTATCTGCGAGTGGGGACAGTGAGCCAATGAACTTAATAGTCAGTCGTTCAACTGCATCATCAATATCAACGCTACTAGCGAAGGTTTTGAGTAAATCTTTCAATTGATTTTTGGTCTGCGTCCTGGCATCATCGTCACGCACAAAGCTAACGGGAACTGCTTTGCGAAATTCAACATTTTGCTGCACAATCGATGTCAGAGCTTCCTGAATCAGGTCAACCCAGCGATAAACAGGTATACCGACGGTGATATGAAGTGAGGAAGTATCCAACGTCTTGGCTTCATGTACAAAACCACGCGGGATATATAACATATCACCTGGCTTGAGTTCAACTTCATGATTAGGAGCCTTTATTTGCTCCCGTAATACTTCTTGTGGTAATCGTTGAGCATCTTCTGGCATTGGCAAATCCCAGTAGGAATCATAGGTGCGCCAGAGTTTAGTTCCCGAAAGCTGAAGAACGAAAACATCGTGTGTATCAAAGTGGGGAGGAAATCCTTGAGCAGTTTTAGGGGTTAGGTAAAGATTGACATTCGCGGGATGATGAAGATATTGTTCCAGATTTCTGCAAAGTGTGGCGATCGCTTCCCAATGCTGTTGTAGATGAAAGATACACAAGGTATTTCCTTGATTATAGGCATCATAAAATTGATAAATACTAGGTGATGCATTGGGATTTATAGAGCCTTTCCCCCCTAATTTATTCGCTTGATTAGAAAAATCATCTGCCACTTTCGATACATTAAAGTCAGAATAGCGAATGCCACTAAAGCGAATGAGCGAGTCAACATCTTTCATGGAAAACAGACCTGAATAGTAATCTGTTTCTTTTCGTGAAACAACAAGGCACTGCCGCTCCCAGTATTCTTTAAAGAAGGTTACGGTATCGATAGGCTGAATTAATTTCTCAAAATCAAAGTTAGTGCTAAACATTTTTGGAGTTCCCTCGAAAACGGATGAAAATTTCTTTAATTTTGAATTTTGTTAGCGCAGCGTTAGCGAGTCCGCGAGCGTCATTTTGAATTTTGAATTTTAAATTTTGAATTTTGAATTGAATTCTGCCTTATACTTAGTTCTTTCACAAATTCTTCTGGTTCGCTAAAATCTAGCCAAAAAGCTACTTGGGTAATGTTACATACCTGGGGAAAGGCATTTAACTGACACCAGTTTCTCAGATCGGTTTCCCAGCTTTGTGCTTGTTCAGCCAGATGAACTTTTTTACTTAAAATTGGATAAAATCCAGACAGCCTTAAGGCATCGGGAAGAAAGCACTCAGTGACTGAAAAATAGTTGCTCATGCCTCGCCCCCACCATCGGGGTACATTAACAAATCCCTCTAGCCGCGCGATCGCTTCCATCATCTGAGAAAATTCCCCTGGAGTGAAGGAATTACTTGATAGCCAAGCCGGAAATTCAGCCTCGTTAGTAACTCCCTTTTCTTGGAAAAAATGTTGCGTAATTTTTTGAGTAATGCTGCTTCTCAAACTCGCTTTTGATTGGCTGTTTGTCTGTTCGGCTAAAGCCCAGAGAATAGCAACCTGACGATACAATCTACGTTCACAACTCGCTAATGCAGTTACAATATCTGCATCCGCGTTAGTTGTCTCTTGCTCAAATGAGGAGATATCTTTACCAACAATTATCAAGACAAATTGATGCAATTGCTCAACCTTTTTGGCAAAGGTATCGTCTGCACTATGAAGTTTCAGCAATGCTTGAATCCGACCCAAACGTTCAACTAAGACTGGTATTGCTGAGGCATCCACGTCTAACTCTAGTTCATTAGCATGAGAACTGTAAACGTCAGTTAAATCAGCCTCCAAGGGTTGCAAGTTCTGTTGTTGGGCTACAGCATCACACCAACGAATTAATCCAGCGAGATTACGCAATTGGATGTAAACTCTGCCGAGAAATCGGGCTTCTTGGCTTAATTTTTCAGTCAGAGGCAACCAGGAATATGCTGTCCGTAAGGGACGAATAGCAACTCTAGCTTGAAGTTCCTCTATGAAAATGGACTTGTTGAGTTGAAACTTTACTTGTTGATTAGCAGTAGTACCATCACTTTCTCCAACCATAGCGGCCAGATGTTTCAGCAGTTCAATGGCATCTGACTGTTTTCGATCCACATAGCCACCATTTTGCACAAATTCCAAAAACTGGGCTAAAACCTGGCGATCGCCTCCCTGTACCTCTGCATCAGCCACTGCTTGGCTCAAATGTCGTTGAGTGAAGAACTGCCGTTTTGCACAACTGATAATTAAACTAGCGATCGCTGGCTCAATAATATTTTTGTCTACCGCCAGCTGAACTGTAGCGCGGATGTTTACTAAGGCATCAGTTAAGGGTTGGTATTGGAATTGAGGGCTACTATGCAAAATTGCCACTTCATCATCCCCGATGTACTGTCTTTCTCGGTAGGCTGCAAAAATAGCTCCAAATCCCTCCATGCCAAAGGCTTCAAGTTCAGCGGCTCGAAGCGCACCCATGCTACTTGCCCCAAATACTCGCACTCCTGCTTCTAATGCCCAGAGAATCTCCTTATGCCAAACTGAAGCGCTACGGTCAAAAAAACCGTCAATAATGACAATTACACGCGGCTGTAACCGCAGACAGGCAAGAATATCGCCACAACGCACAGGATCGAGGTAACGGGCCGGTAAGATTTGACTGGCTTGGGTAACAGATAGGGTGGGGCCAAGAAAAATGAGAATTTGACTAGGTTCCAAAGAATTCGAGTGCATATTGAATTTTACAAAGACGAAGGGAGATGCATACCCGGTACAATCACATGCACCACTGGAATGCCATACTCCGGTCGCGTATGATTGACAAAGACAGCTTGCTTAAATCCCTGAGTACTCAAACAATCGAGAATTTGTTGAATTTCTTCTGCAAACGTTGGGGTAAAAGCTAGCTCAGGCTGAGTTTCAAAATCTATCAGGGTAGCAATCGGTCTTTTGCTGCTAGACTCGATCGCTGGGCTACCTGGCATCCTGATGCGTCCAAGGGCATAACTATCTGGATGAATGTCATCTCGGCTACCTGCAATCACCGTTACTCGTGATTGAGCCGCTTCAGTAATCGCCCGTGCTAAAGCAATTTCTTTGGAACTGTGGCATCCCCACCCTGCTGCTGTCGGTCGTCCATGCCAGTTTTCCCGATCGCTAATCAAGCATTTATAGGTAGGTGTTCCGATAGTTGAACTTAAATCAGTAATTACGGCTGTTGCCCCGGCAAGTTCAACTTGATAGAGTAAAGATTGCAAAAGCGGAGACTGGATAGTTTGACTATCAACCAAACAGTTAATCCGTTCCTCCAGAGGTAAGCGCCACCAACGCCACTCAGCTTCGCGCTCAATGACTTCAAATAATCCATGAGCGATCGCTTCTAGTAAATGGTTTCCTGATGCTAGTCCATTGCTAGAAGTGCTGAACAGATTGGTATCGCGTTTTTCAGTTGTGGTGTCTAAATCAAGATACGCCTGTGGTACGTAAACAGGTTCGCCCGTAAATAAATCGGTTCCACAAATCCAATCTAGCGGTATAGCAGGATGATAAAACTGCGATCGCTTACCTGGCTCTAAAACGCTAGGATCGATTGCCTGGTGATGTCGGCA
Organism: Nostoc sp. DedSLP03; assembly: GCF_034530815.1. Lineage (NCBI taxonomy): Bacteria > Bacillati > Cyanobacteriota > Cyanophyceae > Nostocales > Nostocaceae > Nostoc > Nostoc sp. DedSLP03. Next base: position 124,552 of record NZ_JAVRCK010000008.1, on the reverse strand, counting down.
AACTTCCTGATAAGAGGCAACTATCTCTGGTTGGGGGAGGTTTTCTGCATGATAAGACTCCACAGATTCCATCACTGCCGAGATCATCGCCAGCTGAAGTGAAATTCCCTTGCCTTGAGAACCAGAAAAGGCTTTTCCGTTAGGACGAATCGCTTGAGCAACAGGAATACCAATGCAGTCAAGACCAGTAATGTCTGCAACCCGCGTGATGCCAAAAGCAGTCAGAAATTCTTGTAGCTTCTCCCAAGTAGAATTAGGTTCTTCTGTCCGAAACGTGCCATTAAGATTCAGCTTAGGAGCATTCAGATTTTGCCACATTCGCTTGTTTCTTTCCCTAACCATTGCTGAGAGTACTAATAAATACTCAATTTTTAATGTACTTAAGTGTCGATCGGTGTGTTCTATTAAGCACGCGACACATGAAGTTATAATTGCGCCTTTGAAAATTGCGATATCACAATCATTAAAGTAAAAGGTTAGCGTTGCAATTTAGCAACGCCTTCCCTTCACAGATACCGCAAGCCTCAAATCAAGGCTACCAGCAACACATAACTGTCTCTTTAACTGTGGATGAAGCCAGTCCACCAGCTACACTTTCTAACTCATCTTCTGACAATTCTCGGTTAGCTGGTCTTGCTTTAATACCATTAACGCTATTAATAGAACGGATATTCACAGATGGAGAAGCAGTTGACAAACCTAGAACCTTTCTTTCAGCAGAAACCATCACGGCTTTCACATCATCAGCGTTAAAATCAAAACCGTTTGTCTGACCTTGTTCAACAGCGATTCTTGCAAACTCACCTGCTTCCGTAGCATCCAACGCTTCACGTAGCGGCGAATTGGCTGGTTGAGCTAAAAAATTTTCATAGTATTCGACAAAACTTTGCTGAGACATTATCAACTCTCCTTAAGATAAGATACTTGGGCTTTCCCTTGAAGTAGGTAACTAAATCTGAAAGCTGGGTGATTAACTTCAAAAGTATTGTTCCCAATCGCTAGGCAACAGAACAATCACTGAAGTTTTAGTATTGTTAAATACAATAATTGCTTGAAGTATCAGCTAATGTCCAGATCGCTTAAGTCAATTTTTGTAACTAATAAAACATCTTTTTTGTATAAAGAAATACAAAACTTAACATTGAAATTGACAAGTTAGGGCCGCTTGAACCTTAAAATATTCCATAATCATCGTCTAAAAATCTTTAATCTTTTGGCCAATGAATAGATTGTAGGAATTTCATCTTTTTGCATTCTTTTCCTCAAGGGTTCGGATTATCGCTTCAATTAGCCTTCCTGAACGATGCGAATCAAACCCGTGGCGGTGAAAATTGAACATCGCAACTGCGGCTAAGATGTCAACTAGATCCTGAGTCAATTGACCAAGATGCTGGAGATTAAGTAATTCCTTTGCAAGTATGTCGTTAGCTGTGGCATATTTTTGCAATATCTCTGCTTCTGGAAAGTCATACAAAGTTTCGAGAGAAAGTAGTTCAACTGTTGGAATTGTGCCTTCAGGAGGTGTGGAAATTAAAGCCGCTAAACTGTGCCAGGTTGCGAGAATAGCTACCGGATCTGACAGAGTACGGGTAAAGAGATCGTGCAACACAGTTGGCACAAGTAAATCTTTGGAGATAACACCAAGGTTATGTCGATTGAGATAGTCAAGCATGAGCCACAATGAAGTGTCTGCGTCGAAGTGCTGATGAACCAACTTCATGGCTTCTAGTCCGCCAAATCGATCGGTTTCAGGCTCGTAGTCACTAAAGAAAAATAAATTAATCAAATTCTCACGCCGAAGTGCATACATGAGATCGGAGATATCAGCGATCGCTTGTTGCCGTTCCACTGTTGTAAAAAAACGCACCCGAACATCTGGCGGTTTTCTCATAAAGAAGAAACAGCGCAACAAATCATTACTTTGCCAGTAAGTAACTAACGGTTCGAGTCGGGCAAACAGCGCACGGGCACTCGATAGTGCATTACCTTGATGCCTGACGAGTCCCACATTAAGTTGCACCCAATCTCCATTTTCCCAGTCCTGACAACTAGCTTGTGTAGTTGAAGTTGATTCGTCGGTCATGAAATAACTTTTACCACAGTTCAACGGGTCACATCCAGGATTCCCCAACTTCAGCTAAAGCTTGAAGGTGAGTAATGGGTTTTCCGGGACTGGGTAATGAGAAAGAGTCTTTTTTCCAATTTAGTTGGGGTTTGAATTCCCAATCCCCAATCCCCAATCCCCAATCCCCAATCCTCAATCCCCAATCCCCAATCCCCAGTTCACTGATGTTAAATCAAGAAAAGAAAGGTTGACAATAGAAGCTGGCCTAAAGCAGCATTACGGCATATTTAGCAATCAAAAAACGTGGTTCTCGACAACATCGACCGTATCGAAGCACCTCCAGCAGATATCTTTTACCGAGAGTATATTCTGCCCCAGCGTCCAGCGATTATCACCAATCTCTTTGAAAATTCACCACTGCGTCCAATGGATAGCCTTGAAAAGGTAAAAACAGGGCTAACTGACATCCCAGTTCAAATCTGTGCAAATTACATCGCCAATCTGCTAAATTCGACATCCGCTGATGTTCCCCGAATGATGAATTTAGGTGCATATCTTGATTTCCTACAAGCACAACCCACAACTCTTGATATCTGTGTTGAGTATCCTACGCCCCAAAAGCTACTTCAGTTATTGCCTTTGAATTCATACCAACATTTAAATGATGAAAGCGACTTATACTCCAACATGTTTGTCGCTGCCAGCAATAATTATGCTCATTTGCACTATGATGCCGATCAACGTAATGTTTTGTTGTTTCAAGTTTTTGGCACAAAGCGATTTGTATTGATTCATCCGCGTGAAACTCAAAAGCTAGATGCGATCGATCGGCTTAATCTCTGCCGTACCAGTGGTATTTTCCTGGAAAATTTCTCAGAAGCCGAGAAAACGGATTTTCTCCGATATACCAACGCTTATGATGCAGTACTTTATCCTGGTGAAACTATTTTCATGCCAATGATGAACTGGCACTACATTGAGTACTTGGAACCAGCCATGTCAATTGCTTATCGTTTGGGACGCAACGCTTATAATCGGCGATTGGCTAAACTTTTTCCAGCCCCCTCGGTTGATGTTCAGTCCCTATCACTGTTGCTGCAAGACGAGACACAAGCGCGATCGCATCATCTAGAATGGTTAAATAAATTAGAGGCTGTAAGCGATTCATGGTCGGGGAGTGAAAGCGATCGCAGGGACACTTTAAACTACCTTTGCCTAAGAATTCGGGGGCAATATCTTGGTCTTGAGCCGATCAAGAATATTCGAGAGTTGAGAAGACGTGAAGCCATGCTAAGTAAGTCGGTGAAATAAACCAAAATATGTTAGGAAACGTAAATGGGCTTAAAACCCTTACTAATGACAAAAAACAAATGACAGCATCCGCCAGTTAGCTTTAATTGCGCCGACCCACTTAAACACTTGTTTGCTCTGACCGAATTAACCTTGCATAGGAACCATCAAGCTGCAACATTTCTTTGTGCGTACCGCGTTGCACTACTTTACCCTTTTCTAGAACAATAATTTCATCACAGTCGCGGATGGTACTGAGACGGTGAGCCACAATAATGCAAGAACAGCCCCGATAGCGCAGATTTCGGTCAATAATTTTTTCCGTATCAGCATCTAAGGCACTGGTTGCTTCATCCATAATCAGAATTGTGGGATCGTTGACTAATGCACGGGCAATTTCTAAACGCTGGCGCTGTCCGCCACTGAAATTAGCAGCACCCTCAAGTAAGTTACCTTCATACCCTCCAGATAAAGCTAAAATGACTTCATGAATAACTGCATCTTTACAAGCTCGGACTAATTGAGAATTAGACACTGTATCATCCCATAAAGTCAAATTATCTCGGACACTGCCAGCGAACAGAAAAATTTCCTGTTCTACCATTGCCAAAGAATTAGAAAGTATCGCCCTAGTAATTTGCTCTCTGGGAATACCATCAAAGAGAATTTCTCCCGACCAAGGTTGATACAGCCCCGCTACCAATTTGGCAACTGTTGATTTACCAGAACCACTACTACCAACTAGGGCTACTCTCTGTCCTGGTTTCAGTTGAAGACTCAGGTCTTGAATTAGAGGCCCATCTGTCCGTGAGTAGCCAAATGTGACATTTTTTAATTCGACATATCCCTTGAGTTCGCAAGCTGAAGCATACTGTGAGGTATGTAAATTATGATTATCCAATTCGGAATCGGTTGCGTTTTGCAATACATCATCCAGGCGATTTAAGTCTCCTTCTAGTTCCTGTAAGGTACTGCCGAAATTTACTAGAGAGTTGACTGGAGTCAAAAAGCTAGTCATTAAACTTTGGAAAGCAATCAACATTCCAATGCTGAGATGCCCATCCATGACTCGTAGACCACCAATCACTAAAACTGCTAAGGAGCTTAAACTAGTTAAGAAAACAGGTAAAACTCCTAGTACTTGATTAGTAATACCTAACTCTTGCTGACCGTTAATAAATTTTGTATAGTAACCCGACCAACGGGAGAAAAAATCAGATTCCAACGCTGATGCTTTGAGGCTTTCCATACTCTGAAGGGCAGCAATTTCTGTCCCTGCAACTTTGCCTCGGTCTTGGATGATTCGCATATAAATATCTGTGCGTTGTCGGGAAATCCACTGCAAAGTCAAGATATTAATCGCAGCAAAACAGATACCGATCGCAGTCAACACTCCATCATAAGCAAACATGACTAAGGCATAAAATACCACCATGACGGTATCAATTATAGTCCTAGCTAACTGTCCTGATAGTACTTCGGCAACTTTAGTATTGATATTGATTCGACTGCTAATTTCTCCGGCAAATCTTTGGGCATAAAACGCCACTGGCAAGCGAAGAATATGGTGGATGAATTTCCCTGACATTTCCACTGATAATTTGATATTTAGTTTTCTCAGAAAACGTCTTTGTAGTAATGTCAGTAAAACCTGAATAATGACTGTGATTGTCATACCCAAAATCAATGGACGCAACCAGTCTGCGCGATTTTCTACCAAAATGTTATCAACAAAAATTTGATTAAAGACTGGTAAAACTAACCCTGGAATGACTAGAAAAAATCCTGCTAATAAACAATAGAGAATAGCTCCCCAAGAACCCCGCAAGCGGTCAAAGAGTGCGCCTATTAAGCTCGGTTTGCGACCCCCGCGTTGGAATTCTGGGCCTGGTTCCATTACCAGAACAACCCCTGTATAGGCTTCATCAAATTCTTTAAAGGAGACTCGCCTCGGCCCGGTAGCTGGGTCATTGAGATAAACCCAATCTTTTTTAAATCCCTCTACTACTAAGAAATGATTAAAATTCCAGAAAACAATGTATGGCGGACGAAGTTCTTGTAATTGCGCCAATTGCTTTTTAAAACCTTTGGCTTGCATTCCATAGTTTCTCGCAGCTTTGATCATGTTAGAGGCTTTGCTACCATCACGAGAAACACCGCAATTTTGCCGCAGTTCTGCTAAAGGCACAATTTTACGATGGTAGGCCAAAATAATCCCGAAAGCTGCTGCTCCACACTCCACCGCTTCCATTTGCAATAGAGTGGGAGTTTTGATGCGAGAAAAGATGTGACTTGATGCCGTTTCTAAATCTAATAATGGGGCTTTTTGACGTAAGGGATTAAGTTTTTGAATTAAGGATATTAACAGCTGAATCAATTGCACAAGAGCATTCCCCTAAGAGGTTGTTTGAAAAGTATTTTGCTGTGACTTTAGGCACTTGTTGCTCCCCCCTAACCCCCGATAAATTGGGGGAAACTGAAATCAAAGTCCCCCTTTTTAAGGGGGATCTAGAACATTTTGCTCCCAAGAAGAGGACTTTTCAAACATCCCCTAAAACTTCAGTTAATGCCAGTAAATTCTCTGAGAATAGGCAAGACATAAGTAATTGGTGCTTGCTCTGCTACTTTAACCCGAACGCTGGTAGTTGTTCCGGGAGAAATGTTTAATTTTGGCCCCTGGGAAGAAGACCAGCGATAACCGCTAAAGTTGGATGGAGCTAGTTCCATTTCTGTTCGCACTTCTATGTCTCCGCCCCCAGTTAGCAAGATGTTTGTGACTAGATCGGGATTGCCAATCACAGACTTTGCGCCTTCTTTAGTCACAGGTAAGGGAGAAACAGAGGTAACTTTACCGACAATACCGCCAAAGCGTTCTCTTTTCACGGAAGTGGGCGTGATTTGCACGAGCATTCCTGGTTGAATTTGTTTACCATCTTCGACACGAAAGTAGGAGACGGCAATTAGTGAAGTTTTTTTGTCACCAACGTTTAAGGTGACAAGCGGAGTTTTCGGACTAGTAACTTGTCCGACAAAACCAGCCACTTCTAATACACAGCCGCTACTAGGGCTAAGAATTTGACTATTTTCTAATATTTGTTTTTCTAGTTGCGCGATCGCTCGATTAACTTCTTGAATTTGATTAATTTTGGTATTAAAATTTTCTACGTTTTCTTGATCGATACGTTGGCTCTTAGTCTCTAAGTCTTTTAACTGCGCTTGCAGTTCGCCTACAGAACTCAAATTTTGTAAGTATCTCTGCTGGGCTTCTGTTTCTTGTACATCTAATTGCTTGAGCTGCACTTTGATATCAGATACGGTTTGCGTTGCCTGTTTATATTCTTGCTCTGCTTGTAAATATGTATCTTTGGCAATGGCTCCCACATCTACGAGTTGCTGGCGCTTCTGTAATCGATCTTTGAGTATAGGTACGACAGTTACAGCATCATTCAGGCGTTGCTGCAAACTAAGGCGCTGTTCGCGAATGGCATTTAAACCTTTTTCATAAAATGCAGGCGTGAGAGTTTGAGTATCCCGCAAACGTTGAATATAACTAGCTTTAGCAGAAGCGATCGCCTCTTTTTCTTTAGCGGTACGTTGTCGCTGAAGCAGGGATGAATTTTGTTCTTGTGTTTGTAATTGCCCCAGTTTTGAGCGTTGCAGTTGCAATTGCTGTTTGAGATCCGTCGGATCGATCGTTGCTATGACATATCCTCGATCTATACATTGTCCTGTTTTCACATTCAGATTTTTTAACTGTCCTGAGATTGGTGACTCAAAAGTGACAACTTGATTCGGTTGAATAAGGATTCCCTTTCCTGTGACTGTGACGGGAATACGTCCAAAAATACTCCAAATTAATCCCAATAAGACAAAAGTACCCAGCGTCACCAAAGGTAGCCAATCTACGGGATTGACTACCTGCATTAACCGATCCAATCTTTCTGGAGAAGATAAACGTTCCAGTGATTCTTTGCGAAATATACTATCTTGTTCTTCAGCCATTCGCTTGAGGGATTGGGGATTGGGGACTGGGGATTGGGGCGCACGGAAAGTTTTTTGACTGCGTTTTTGCGTCCTCTTCTCCTGTCTTCTTTAAGATTCCCGATTCAGACGTTTAATCATCCAGTCAAATCTAGCACCTGCTAAGGCGGTGTTGTCTAATGTATCTAAGTTGAGTTCATCTTCAACTTCGATATCTTCTGCTAAGAGTCGATCTAGTTGATAAGCCAATTTTCCAAATCCACGGCGGAAGAGGCGATCGCGAATTCGATCTACTAAAACTACAGCGATCGCTCGATAAAAACGGGCTGTGAATCCTGTATTTTGCTTTAATTGTTTAGCTAGTTTCTCTTGTGGTAAAGCTAGTAATATAGAAGATTCTATCGCCTTGACTGTGGCAGAGGCAGTTGTTGCTTCTACAAAAGACATTTCCCCTAAAATTTCACCTTTTACAGATTGAGCAATTTCTTTTTCGGCAACTTGATTCTGTGGGGTGGAAACAAAAATCCCTAACTTCCCATCTAATAATATATATAATGCTTCAACAGGTTTCCCTTCTTCAATTATTACTTTACCTGGATTAACTTTAGTTCTTACTCCTTGAGAAATCATCCAATCAATATCGCTATCGTTCAAAATAGCAAACACAAATAAAACCTTTCGCAGTGATTCTCCTGGAACTACTTTGTTTTTGGCCAGAAAATCAGTGAGTCCCCGCAACTGCTGTGACAGCAAAACAGCAATTATTTGATAAAAATGCGCAGCAAATTCTGTATCTTGCTCCAGTTTTTTGAGTAATAATTCTCTTGGCAGTGCTAATATCCGTGAGGATTCTAGAGCGATAAAAGTAGTAGACGGAGGACGATTATCTATAAAAGATAAAGTTTCTACAAATTCCCCTGGCGATACGCGATCGATTTCTTGTGCGTCTTTGACATTACCTGTGAGAGAGACACAAATGCTTAAAGCTCCCTCTAATAAAATTTCTACTGTATCAATAATTTCTTCACCCTCTTGAATGAGAATTTGATTAGGAAGATGCTCTTTATATCTGCCTACACTGAACATCCAATCAATATCACTTTCCTTAAAGGTAGAAAAATGGGGAGTATTAACCAGCATTTCTTTAAACATAGAATTTAAACTTGATTAGGAGGGAAATTCATTTTTTACAGCAAAACCCAGCCTTTTATTAGTTTTATAGAAGTTTTTAACCTGGCTGACAGAAGTAGTAAAAAGTTAGTAAAAACAAGGTTTTTCATAAAAGAGGTGGACTTATATGAACAGGTAAAGTTACTAGACAATTAGCTTATTATTGATACTAAGTAGATAATTTTGCAAATTGGTAGCCAATTTAGGTTTTAAATTTCAAGGCATAGACGCTTTACTTCCTCCAAGTTAGGGGTACAGAGTTTCGCATATCGGCGCGCGAAGCTTGTTTCGGTTAATTCGCTATGAATTCATAGAATAGCGTGCTAAGTTATACTTACTTCAATTTTTGGTAAAATCTTTAACAAAGCTTTTAGACAAAAGTTAATATAGATTTTATCACTGGTAGTTAATTTAACTAAATATCGCCTTTTCGTGCGATCGCAAATATTTATCTTTGTTAGATACTTGAAAATTAATAGGACTTAATATGAGTTGGATACAAAAATTTATAAACATGGCAGCAGTTCCTATATCTATGACAGTATTGGTAATGTCTAGTTTGCCCAGAATGGCGATCGCTGAATCACCGGTAGCACTTAAATTCCAAAAATTTCAGAATTGGCAAATTAGTCAAAAGTTTATCCCACCAAATCGAAATGCGCCACAAACTACCTCTGGTGGGGCGACTCGTCGCGGTTCCCGGTATTTAGAAAGTAAAGAAACTTTAACTGCCTTAATGCCTCTAAATAAAATAGGTTTAACCCTTGCAGAACGTCCCACATTTTACTGGTTTATACCGCAGATACCAGTAGAAACTGCTCGCTTTTCACTTCTAGATGGTGAGGATATAGTTTATGAGACGACTTTTAAACTTCCTAGACAATTAGGAATTATTGGTTTTACTCTGCCAACAAAAGCACCAAGTCTGAAAGTAGGTACTAAATATCACTGGTATATGTCAATCGCTGACGGTTCGGAAGAAGTAGGAGAGGGAATCACTGTGGATGGTTGGGTAGAACGAATCCAACCTACTAATGATTTATCAAAGCAGCTAGCCACAACAAATCTCAAGCAGCTTTCCCAAGTGTATGCTGCATCTGGAATTTGGTATGAAGTGTTACATACATTAGTACAGCAACGTCTTAGCGATCCGAGCGATCGCACAGTCATGGCTAATTGGCAAGCATTATTAGAGTCAGTGGAGTTAAAAAATTTAGTTTCCAAACCTTTAAGTAGATATTTGGAATGCCAAGACTAAATAATTTATCAAAAAAGATAGGTTTAAAACCTCGCCCCTTGTGGGCGAAAAAATCCTTGTCTCACCGAAGAGGTAGAGGGGAAGGGGGCGGGGAGCAGAGGGAGCAAGCCCTTCCAGCGTTGCGGAATATGGGTATGAAGCCCCGCCCTTCCCTTCCAGGGCGCTTGGCTGAGGCAAAGTACAAGCTCCTTCTCAGCCTCTCCCCTGCCTATTTTGACAAGGCAGGTAGAAACCCCACCCGCAAGTGGTGTGACTGTATTTAATTTTGAATACTTCGACTACGCTCAGTACAAGTTTTGAATTTTGAATTTTGAATTGATTCATGTGGAGTCATATCAAGCAACAACTTTGGCAATATCGTGGTATCTTCATTGCTGCTCCCAGTGCGGCAGCATTAGTATTCATCCTGCGCTTGAGTGGATTATTACAGATGTTGGAATTGGCAGCGCTGGATCAAATGTTTCTGTTACGTTCTCCAGAACCTATTGATACGCGGATTGTCATTGTAGAAATTAATGAATCTGATGTGCAAAAACTTGGTAAGCGCGGTTATTGGCCTTTGCCTGACAAGTTGCTGGCACAAGTTTTAGAGAATTTAAAGCAGCAAAAACCCAGTGCTATTGGTTTGGATTTATATCGAGATTTACCAGTAGGTTTTGGACATCAATCATTAGTTAAGGTGTTTGAGTCTACACCAAATTTAGTTGGCGTACAAAAAGTAGCTGAAAGTGAAGATAGCTCGGCGGTAGCACCACCACCAGCCCTGAAAAAACTCGATCGAGTCGGTGCAAATGATTTTCCCTTAGATGGGGATGGAAAAATTCGCCGCAGTTTGATGTATTTGTCAGACAAAAATGGCGAAAATGTGTTTAGTTTTGCTTTTAAACTTGCCTATCTTTATTTGAGCGATCGCCAAATTGATGTCGGACAAACAAAAGATTATTTGGTAAAAACAGGTAATGTTGTTTACCCATTATTTCAAGGTAATGATGGTGGTTATATTCGGGCTGAAGACCAAGGTTATCAAGTACTAATAAATTATCGGAGTTCTCAAGAAAAATTTCAGCACATATCTATTATGGATGTGTTAGATAAGCGGATACCCAAGGACTTAGTAAAAGGGCGAATTGTGTTGATTGGTTCCACAGCCGAAAGTCTCAAAGACCTATTCTATACACCATACAGCAGTACTATATTAACAGCACCTAAACGAATGGCTGGTGTAACTATTCACGCTCATGCCATCAGTCAAATTTTAAGCGCTACTTTAGATCGCCGCCCGTTAATCAGAACATGGACTAAATTAGAAGAATGGTTGTGGATTTTTATTTGGTCACTGATTGGTGCAATATTAATCTGGCAACAAAGATATAGCGGCAGTTATAAAATAAAATCATTATTACCTTTGATTAGTATTTTGCTAGCTGGATGCTGTCTTATCGGTAGTAGTTATCTAGCCTTTATAGCAGGTTGGTGGATTCCTGTTGTCCCACCATTCCTGACATTAATTGGTTCGGGAATTGCTGTGACTGCCTATATTGCCAGAACTGCGGGAGCAATTCGTAAAACCTTTGGTCGTTATCTCACCGATGAAGTCGTCGCTAATTTATTAGAAAACCCTGAAGGTTTAAAACTTGGTGGTGAACGCAAGAAAATTACTATTCTCACTTCTGATTTAAGAGGTTTTACAGCTATATCTGAGAGATTATCTGCTGAAGAAGTAATTAAAATAATTAATCTTTATTTAGGATATATGGCAGATGTTATTACTCACTACCAAGGCACGATTGATGAATTTATGGGTGATGGAATTTTAGTTTTGTTCGGCGCTCCCATCACTAGAAAAGATGATGCGACAAGAGCGATCGCTTGTGCAGTGGCAATGCAACTAGCAATGGAATCAGTGAACAAAAAAATCCAGCAAATGGGATTTCCAAAGCTAGAAATGGGTATTGGCATTAATACAGCAGAAGTAGTTGTCGGTAATATTGGTTCGGAAAAACGGACTAAATATGGAATTATCGGCGATCAAGTTAATTTAACCTATCGCATTGAATCGTATACAGTCGGCGGACAAATTTTTGTTTCGCAATCAACTATTAATGAGACTGGTTCCATTGTCAAAATTATTGGCTATAAAGAAGTACAAGCAAAAGGGGTGAAACAACCGATAAAAATTTATGAAGTAGGTGGAATTACTGGAGAATACAATTTATATCTTGTTCAAGACGAAGATAAAATTTTCTGGGAACTGCCAGAAGCAATTCCCTTAAAATATACAGTTTTGGATGGAAAAGATGTAAATAACACTGTCATGGAGGGAAAGTTAGTAAAGCTGTCAGCTAGGGGGGCGCAAGTATGTTATGACTCTCAAGTAAATTATCTAGCTTTACAGCCCTTTACTAATCTGAAACTGAACTTATTTATGCAGGGTAATTCCCAAATGAGTGAAGATATTTATGCTAAAGTCTTAGACAAAACGACAGAACAAGATAATTTTTATATTCGTTTTACTAACATTCCACTAGAAGTAGAAGGGCAATTTAATGCTCTACGCCTTTGCCAAAGAACCATTGCACCTCTAACTCCAGATGAGTAATTCCAAGCTACTGCTTACAGATAATCAATCCTTAGTATTAGATAATCCCCTAACAGTTTGGCAAATTGAATCCGGTGCGATCGCTGTGTTTGCTATTCTTGTTGACGAAGGTATTGAGGGTACTCGCCGTTATCTATTTAGTGTCAATGCGGGAGAAGCATTGTTTGGAATATCGGCTAATAACCATAAACTTTTGGCGGTATCCATAGAAGATACTGTGTTGTTGCAAATATCTGCACAAGAATGCGAACAATGGATAAGTCAAGAGAAAGACGAGGCAGAAAGTTTTATTAAGTTAGTGCAGACTTGGGAGCAAAATATTCAAAATTGTTTAGGCGATACCTTCTCTACAAGACTCTACGATAGGCTGCGCGAACGCGAACGCTTTTCAATTGTGCCAGTTTTTTCTCACACTGAAAAACTTCCCAACTCCAACGAGATCCAAGTTACTCTGAGCGAATTACACAGCGATTTTTGCGAAATTCTGACTCAAATAGAACAGGAAGAATTGGCAGCAAAATGGACTCAATTCCAAGCACGGCAACAACTTAACTCTCAGGTAAAAGTTAATGCTTTCGGAGAGTTAGCCTCAGTTCTCAAACCTAAGCAAGCCGAACTGATGCAGTCAGGTACACCGCTGCTGATTGCCGCAGGTGCAGTGGGAAGGGCATTAGGAATTAAGATTCTGCCACCTGTGCGTTCTGAAGACATGAAGCGGATTAAAGAACCATTAGAAGCGATCGCCCGTGCATCCCGAATTCGTATCCGACGGGTATTACTCAATGACCGATGGTGGCAAAAGGATAGCGGCCCTTTATTAGCATATACTAATCAAGATAATTTTCCTGTTGCATTGCTACCAGCAGGGGTAGGAAAGTACGAAATCTTTGACCCAGAGAAGCACGTGCGCATACCTGTAAACAATCGCACTGCTCAACAACTAGCTCCCTTTGCCTATGTATTTTATCGTCCCGTACCCGAAAATAATTTAACTGCGATCGCCTTACTTCTGTTTGCCTTTAAGGGGAAAATTCGAGAACTGATTGTTATCTTCCTCACTGGCGTTGTGGGTGCATTGTTGGGAATGTTAACCCCCTTGGCAACTGCTATCCTCATCGATTCCGTTATTCCCGATGCAGATAGAGGATTGTTAATGCAAATTGGCTTGGGTTTGATAGCCGCCAGCTTTGGGACGATAATTTTTCAAATCGCCCAAGGTTTTGCCGGTCTGAGATTAGAAAGTAAAGCCAGTTTAGACTCTCAAGCAGCCTTATGGGATAGATTGTTTAATTTGCGGGTATCTTTCTTTCGTGAATATTCAATTGGGGATTTGCAATCTCGTGTTTCCGCCATCACTCAAATCCGCCAAAAACTCAACGACACAGTGCTACGCACTATTTTTACCAGCTTCTTCTCTCTACTAAATCTGGCACTATTATTTATCTACAGTTCCAGTCTAGCTTTAGTTGTCGTCGCAGTAGCGTTGATAGCGATCGCCTTCACTACCATCTCAGGCTTACTTAGCCGCCAAAAGTTGCGTTCTTTAGAAGAAATAGAAGGAGAAATTTTTGGTTTTACTGTACAGATGGTTGCTGGTGTGTCCAAACTTCGAGTCACCAATGCAGAAGACCGTGCTTTTGCTTATTGGGCAAAAAAGTATAGTCAGCAGCTACAATTCAAGCTGAGTACAGAGGTAATTGAAGATATCTTAGCGATATTTAACACTGCTATGCCAACTGTCAGCTCGATAATTATCTTTTGGCTAGCAGTTACGTTAATCGCCCAAGCCCCATCTGAAAGCGGAACAGGATTATCTACAGGTACATTTTTAGCATTTAATGCCGCCTTTGCCATATTTATCGCTGGGGCAACTCAGCTGAGTAATACCATAGTCAGCATATTAGATATCAGCATTTTTTGGGAACGTGCAAAGCCCATCTTTCAGGCTAAACCGGAAATCGACCTGAGCAAAAGCGATCCAGGACGATTAACGGGTAAAGTAAAAGTCGATCGCGTAACTTTCCGCTACCGCGAAGATGGCCCCCTGAATTTAGACGCTCTGACAATTCAGGCAGAACCAGGAGAGTTGATTGCTTTGGTTGGGCCTTCTGGTAGTGGCAAATCAACGATTATTAGGCTGTTATTGGGATTTGAAACGCCAAAAGATGGCACGATTTACTATGATGGTCAGGACTTATCGGGGTTAGATATATCAGCAGTGCGCAGACAGATTGGTGTAGTGCTGCAAAATGGTCGCATCAATAGCGCCTCAATTTTTGAAAATATTTCTAGTGGCGCATTAGTAACAATGGAAGAAGCCTGGGAAGCAGTACGGATGGCTGGGTTTGCCGATGATATTAAGTCAATGCCAATGGAGATGCACACAGTCATTTCGGAGGGGGGTACAAATCTCTCTGGTGGACAACGTCAAAGGCTATTAATTGCTCGTGCTTTAGTCTTAAAACCGAGAATTATAATTTTTGATGAAGCTACCAGTGCTTTAGATAATCGTACTCAAGCGATAGTTAGTAGCAGCTTAGACCAGTTAGGAGTAACGCGCATAATTATCGCCCATCGCCTCAGCACCATCCGCAACGCCGACCGAATTTATGTGATTGAAGCCGGTCGAGTTGTTCAGCAAGGTAAGTTTGAAGAATTAGTGAATCAAAAGGGCTTATTTGCTAATCTGATGGCACGACAAATGGCGTAAGCGCCAGGGAGAGGGTTTGCAGCTTTTATTACCATGAATATGGTGCAATTTAAATGACGATTAGCTTATGCATAGTTTACTTCACCAAAGGAGTATACTAAACCTCATCTATGTTGAAACCTAGAGTTTTTTAAAAGATATATTTATGTAGGTTGGGTGGAGTGAAACGCAACCCAACATTACCACCAAATTTTATGTTGGGTTACGCTATCGCTGCACCCAACCTACAAAACTGGCTTTCTTAATTTTGAATTTTGTTAGCGCTGGCGGCAAGCGAGTCCGCGTTCGCTTTTAGCGTCTCGTAGAGAGCGTCATTTTGAATTTTGAATTGTTATAACTTACTTACCTAAATCGACAAGATTGGTTTACAGTCGGAGTCTTTTCAAATTGCACCATTATTAAAACAGCTGGCGCATCGCCTACTGTTCCAGATAAGTGACCTTTATGACCTTGCGCGTCTGTTTTCGTACCCTGATCTTCTCCAAAGGAAATTTCGCCTTCCCCCATCTCGACTCGCTGACCGTCCATAGTCTCCACAAACCAGCGTCCTGACAAAGGTATAATCCACTGGGGTTTGGGGTTTTCATGCCAGTTACCAACCCATCCCACAGGTAGCACAGTAAAGGTAATTGTAGCACCGGACTGCTTCAAATTAGAAAGCCACTGCGGTGAAGTATCCGGGGCTATGCCTTTTTCGATAAAGTCTTCAATTTGACAACGGGATTGATGACTTATACCGTCGTTGTCAGTCCAGACGTGCCAGTATTCAATTGTTGGTTTGGATGATGAGTTATTCTGCATAATAATGGCTCTTTTCGATCCGAAATGTATTGAAAGGCAAATTAGAAATTAGGAATTACGAAATTCTAACCGTATAATTGTGTCCTTCCCATTTGCTGCTTTCAATCCAGAAAAAGGTAAAGTTGATTGATTGTTGCTGATTCTCAGAAATAGAAATATCGACAAAATTCACTCCTAACTTTGTAGAAGTAGAAAGCATATCTTGTGTAGTTTGCCAATCATCATCTGACCAGTGCAATTGAAAAGATGCTAAAGCGTCAATTCGCAATGTCTGACCTTTTTTTACTTGGCTGATTTGTCGGTTAAACTTCCAAATTTCCAATGATTTACACTGCTTTCTTTCGCCTAGATAGCGATTTGCCACTTCTGGAATAAAATCAAACACTTGTCCGTCATCAGTTGACCGTAGCAGCTTGATATACTCTGCGTGTGCCCACATTAAAGGCATCGCTGAACCTGTTGGTTTTCCTAAAAACATATAGATATCAGGGATATCTGCCTCATCCCAAACCTGTTCTGGTAGCAAACAAGTATCTGAAGCAAATCCTTCCATCGCCTTAATATATGTTTTGACATCGCCGCCAGCAGCTAGTTCATAATGTCCTCGTTCTCCTGCCAACAGAGGCCAAGCGCGTCCCTTACCCCAACCAATATAAGGACTTCCGTCTTCTTGCTGGCCGTAGCCGTCGTGGTTGTAACGATGCCAACAAGGGCCAACGGGTGTATCTACTTTTAAAACTGCATCAATTACTTTGACAGAATCAACAATAATCGGGTCATCAGGTTTGCGAATTCCATAGCGTACTAATTGGAGAAATCCGCCATCGACAATTTCCTTGGCGGGAAATTCTGCTGGTTCACCAGGTGGTTGACTGCTGATGAAAAGAGTTCCTTGGTTAGGATTTTCGTCGGCTTGAGGATTATTAATATCTGAAGGAGTAATTCGGATATAATGCCGTTTGATGCCAGGAACTAAAGTTCCTTCAGTAGTAACTGTCCAAGCTTCAATGTGAGATTCTAAAAAATCTGCGTATTCTTCTATAAACTTTGCTGTTGCTTCATCTCCACGTTGACGAACAAATTGAGCAGCACAGATTAAGGCGGCAATATTGGATGCTAGTGTTGATGGTGAATAACCGCTATTTTCTTCCCAGCGTTCTTGTTGAGTAACCGGGCCGTTACGAATTAAATAACCCGCCGCCCGCAGAACCATCGGATAAATATCGAATTTTAAACAAGTCTTCTGCTGGTGCAATAGCCATGCAAGAAGAATCGGAAATGCCACTTCATCTAGTTGAATACCTTTCCAGTAAGGTTCGCCATCAACCCAGAAATTTTGCGCAAAACCGCCATCTTCTTGCTGGCTGGTTGCAAGATAAATTAGCGATCGCACTGCTGTTTCTGTTTCGCCAGCAGCCACTAAACCTGATACACTGCTAACCATATCCCGCGTCCAGACAAGGTGATATCCTCCTTGGTCTTGGTCGTTTTTGGCTTCACCCCAAGGAATCGCCAGGGATGCAATCAACGCACCGGGATAAATTTTGTCTTCATGTGCTAACAACAAACTAATGCTGTTGTGATACAACTTTCCATCATTGCATGAAACATATTCTAGCGGTCGGAGATTGCGGCGCGATCGCTTCCACTGTTCGTTGTATTGCTGCTTCTGCTGTTCAAAAGGAATATTGAGCGACTGAAATAGTGTAGAAATTGCATTATGCAAGTTTGTACCAAACGCCAATCCTAAAGTAAACTCTTTAGTACTATCTAAATTTAATTTTCCAGTCAAAGCCAGATTGCCATCTACAGCATTATCAAACTCCCAATCCATCTGGAAATTATCAGCTAAATCTGTCCAACCATCACTTTCACCGACGTAACCACAAGAAAGGCGGCTAAAGGGAACTGTTGCACCCAGCGCTAGCCATGTTCCTTGTTTCTCGGCTATCAAAATCCGATGTCCAGCAGCCTCTACAGCGTAACCATTATTACCCATACCTTCAACATCCAGATGCGGCGCACACAAAGCATATAAATGGAGTTGGGAAATAAAATCGCTTTCTCCTGTTAATGTGGTGTGCTGTAAGATACAGGGAAAATGCGGGTCGGCAATCACTTCTTTGATTACGGCATAACGTCCTTGGGGATCTGAATTAGTGATGCGGTATCCTAAACCATGAGTCCACATCGGTTCCACTTTGGATTCGAGATGGCGTTTCTCTTCGTGGAAAAAGCTTTTCCCATCAGAAATTAGATACTGCAAATCCCGAATTTGAGGTTTGTCTACTGTGGGATGGTAGATTTCAGTGACAATACCGTTCCAAAGAGTAAACCAAATGTTACTAGAGGTAGAGTAAGCTGTTCCGACTCCATCTTTATTAGCATGAGTCCATCGAGGCTCAATACCTGGTGAGCCAAAAGCTTTTGCTCGATCAATAATCTTTACCATACTGCATTGTTGTGCCGATAAGCTTTGAGTGCATTGAGAAAATGCTGTGTTTGATATTTATGCAATTATAAATTTATTGAGAAGTTGGCGAAAATTTCCGAGCGGCAGTTAAGGATTTTGCTTCAATAAAAATTTGTTTGATTTCAGGATGCTTTTGGCGAATTGTTACTTCTAAACTTTCTACAGTTAAGGCTATTTCCTCACCTGTAAGATTTTTAGCAAATTGGATTTCTAAGTTAAGTAATACTTCTTTGGGAGCAAGCTGCATTGTTAGCACCCGGATAACTTCTTGCACTCCTGGTTCTGTTTTGGACAAAGACCGGATATTGGCTATAGTTTGCGGATCGGCACTTTCACCAACTAATAATCCTTTGCTTTCTCTCGCTAATACCACTGCTACTATAGCCAAGATAATGCCAATAATAATCGAAGCAATGCCATCCAAATAAACATTATTAAATAAATGTCCTAAGAAGATTCCGATTAAGGCCACGAATAAGCCTAAAATTGCCGCCGAATCCTCAAATAATACTGTAAATACTGTGGGATCTTTACTATTTTTGATTGCTTGCCAGAAATTTTGTTTACCCTTAGTCGGCAAAAACTCTTTTAAAGCTACAGTCCAAGAAAACCCCTCCAATAATATTGCAATAGCTAAGACAATATAATTCCACATTGGGTTTTCTAAAGGACTGGGATGAATTAAATGAGTGATTCCTTCATAAATTGACATCCCGCCGCCAAGGGCAAAGATGAGGATAGCAACGATAAAAGTCCAGAAATAAAGTTCTAGACCGTAACCAAAGGGATGCCTATCGTCTGCTGGCTTTTGGCTTCTTTGAATTCCCAGCAAAAGTACTAATTGATCGCCAGTATCTACCAGCGAATGAATCCCTTCAGATATCATGGCGGAACTGCCAGTAATGGAGGCGGCGATAAATTTAGTAATAGCGATCGCTAAGTTAGCGCCCATCGCTGCAAATATAGTTTTATGAGATGAATCAGATGCCATGAGAGTCAATAATAATTATGCAGAAATTTCTAATTCACCATCTGGATGGGTAACTTTCCATTGGATTTGTGCCAAAACGTCTTCTACAGCTAAATTTAATCGTTGATTGTTATCAAACCAGGGTTAACACTAACTTTTGTAAGCATTATCAATTAACCATTGTCTGCAAAACCTGGATACAAGGTCATACCACCGTCTACAAATAGAGTTGTACCATAGACATAATCAGAGTCATCAGAAGCCAACCAAACCGCTGCTTTAGCAATATCTTCTACATCACCCACACGTTTTGCTGGAATCAGTTTTAATAACTTTGCTTCTGCCTCTGGAGTATCCCAAGCTGATTTATTAATGGGGGTTTTGATTGCACCAGGGGCAATACTATTAACGCGAATTTTATGGGGTGCAAGTTCTTGAGCAATACTTTGCATCATCATATTTATACCGCCCTTACTTGCAGCATAATTAACATGACCCGCCCAAGGAATTACCTGATGTACTGAACTTATACAAATAATCTTACCTGCGGCAGATGAAATATCGGGCTGTATACCCCGACGCAAGAATTCCTTTGCAGCTTCCCTAGCACATAAGAATTGTCCTGTCAAATTAACGTCAATAACTCTATTCCATTGATCGAGGGTCATATCTACAAACGGTGAATCTTTTTGAAGACCTGCATTGTTTATCAAAATGTCAATAGTGCCGAATCGCTCGATTGTCTGGCTAAACATCGCCTTGATTTCGTCTTCTTTGCTAACATCAGCTTGAATCGCAAATGCTTCACCATTAGCCGCTTTGATGTCATCAACAAGTTTTTGGGCTGATTCAGCTTCCGAACGATAATTGACGGCTACTGCTGCACCCGATAAAGCTAAATAGCGAGCGATCGCTTGACCAATGCCAGAACTAGCACCTGTCACAAGTGCTTTTTGACCTTTGAGCAGGTAAGGGGAATAGCTCATAATGCTTTCGATATTTTTAAAACTTGTATTCGTTGTGAATATCTCAATATTTGCAAGACCTTCATGATAGTTTTGCTTTTTGCGTATAGTAGTATTACCCTGACAACTTTAATTTTTAAATCAGGAAATTATGGATTAAAAAAGTTTTGCTTTTTTAATGATTTTAAAAAGCTTTAGTATTTTTCTAATCTATCTAGAGAAAGATAAACAGCATATTTTTTACTAAAAAATATTGAAATCCCTTGTCATTTCTGTGACAATAGTATGTTTTTCTTTTTAAGATTTGTAAAAATGTGACTTTCAAGCTTATATCAATCTCAAGAAAGATTTATGGTATATTCAAAGCAAGTTTGATTATTGATGAAAGTAAATTTTTTAGTTAATCAGAGAACTATATAAGACGTTAAATATTTTTTACGCACCTCTTAAGCGTCTGATTAGATTGGCTATTAACAATCCCATCTAATCCAAAATAAAAACTTTATTTTTTTGAAATACTAATCAAGATATGATACCAATCAGAAATGTAGTTGTTTTAGTGAGTTTTTACCTTTGGAGAAAATAATTACTGAAAAATAGTAATTATGTATTCTATTTCAAAAGCTACTTGAAAAATTGCAGTGTATCGGAAATTGTCAATGTTATTTAATTGGTCGAACTGTGACGTTAGCGCAGTATTCTGGAAAATATGAATGGTGCATTAAGCGGATGGCAATTCCATGCAACGCATATATATTTGACTTATGAAGGAGAAAGCGATGCTTGCTCTGTCTCTGAATAACCAAAATTTACCATACCCTGACCCTCTACATCCGATTGTTGTTCACTTCGTAATTGCGATGGTGCTTTTTTCTTTCGTGTGCGATGTGCTGGGTTATTTTACCCGTAACGTGCGGTTGTTTGAGGTGAGTTTCTGGAATATGTTTGTGGCCTCAGCAGCTATTTTTTTAGCAGTGATTCTTGGTCAGTTTGAAGCAGGTCTGGCGAACATCTACCCAGCAGTCCAACCAACAATGAATTTTCATACGGTGATGGGTTGGTCGCTGGCGGCTATTGTTGTTGGCATTACAGCTTGGCGTTTCGTGATTCGCAAACGCACTCCCCGGAAAGTACCACCTGCTTACCTTGGTGTAGCAACGTTTTTAGTATGCTTAGTGTGCTTGCAAGTCTATCTAGGAAGCAAGCTAGTTTGGGTGTATGGGTTACATATCGAGCCAGTTGTGCAAGGAATGAAGCAGGGAGTTGTGCCATGAACTGGCAATTGATTGACCAGTTGAGATTGAGGCTGAATGCTAACGGATTACCTTATGAAATTCCCATACATCCGCAACTGGTGCATCTAACATTGGGTTTATTCATTCTTGCGATTATTTTTGATATTGCGGGAGCGCTTTTTGCTTTAGAAAAACCAATCTTCAAATTTTTGGGTTTGCCTACCCTGCGTTCTGGTTTTTTTGATGTCGGCTGGTATAACCTCATTGGAGCAGCTTTTATTACTTTTTTCACTGTTGCAGCTGGTTTTTTCGAGTTATTGCTAGCAAATCCACCAATCGATCAAAAGAGCGTTTGGGGGTTAACTGCTGGTTGGACGATGCTTTTGCATGGCTTGGGTGGCATTTCATTGTTGGGGATCGTTGTTGCCATGACAGTATGGAGAGGTTTACAACGTTATCGCTGGCGCAAGGATGCTTCTAGGCAGGTACAGTGGAGTTACTTATTAGCAGGTATTGCAATATTGGGTATCTTGTTTGTCCACGGAACTTTGGGGGCGCAATTGGGAGAAGAGTTTGGAATACACGTTACTGCTGCGAGGTTACTCCAAGAAGGTAAAAACCCAAATTTACTACTCAAATAATCAAGTGGGAAGCACTCTCTTCAATTTTGAATTTTGAATTTTGAATTTTGAATTGTTAATATGTTTAGTTTTTGGGAATATGTACTAATAGCGTTTTATGTCGCAGGGCTGCTGATTGTCAGTCGGTGGATTGGACAACAGGCCTTTTCTTGGATGCCTCCCCAGGCGACAGCAGAAGCACAACGAGTAGATGATTTATTTAGCTTTTTAGTCTCAATTGGAGCATTCATCTTGCTGGGGCTAGTTGGTGTGATTGTGTATGCGATCGCCTTTCATCGCGCCCCCCCAGAAGACTACAGCGAGGGACACCCTTCTAGAGGTAATGGAAAGTTAGAAATATTGTGGACAGCGACGCCAACTTTGTTAGTAATATGGATTGCCTTTCAAAGCTTCAATATTTATCAGCAATTAAATATTCTCGGTCTAAACCAAATTGTGCATTTGCACGCGCCCCTAGAATCTGCACCCGCCTATGCCGCAACCGTTAGCGATGTCCCCAAACCTGCATCTGAAACAATTGATGTTTTCGTTAGGCAGTGGGATTGGTCTTTCCACTATCCAAATAATCTTACTAGTAAGGAATTGCACTTGCCGCTCGATCGCAGCACTCGCTTAAATATGCAAGCCGAGAAAGTAATCCACGGCTTCTACATTCCTGAGTTTCGCTTAAAGCAAGATATTGTTCCAGGGCGGAACATTGATATTGTGATTACACCGATTCGCCCAGGTAAATATCGACTGAAAGATTCTCAATTCAGTGGTGCTTATTTTGCCTTGATGGAGGCAGATGTATACGTTGAATCCCTTACTCAGTATAATCAGTGGCTCGCGCAAACAGTCTCTAGCGAAACTACAAACACTAAAAATCAGGCAGTTACCGAAAATATCCAACCACCAAAGACATTATTCAAAAGCGGCTGGTACACCGTCGCACCTGCTCAAACAGCTGTAGCCAATCAAAGGAAGATAAATAATGACACATGATTTGAGTGAAGCTATAGCCAACAATAGAGAACGTGAGAATAACTGGCGGGAATATTTCAGCTTCAGCACCGACCATAAGGTAATCGGTGTTCAGTACATGGTGATGACCTTCATTTTCTTTCTTCTCGGCGGGCTGTTGGCGATGATTATCCGGGCTGAATTGCTCACCCCGGAAGCAAATTTAGTTGACCGCCCCCTCTACAATGGTTTATTCACCATGCACGGGACAATCATGATTTTCCTGTGGGTTATTCCCTTCAATGCAGGTCTTGCTAACTATCTAGTACCGCTGATGATTGGAGCGCGGGATATGGCTTTTCCCCTGCTCAACGCCATCTCTTTTTGGATTTTGCCACCAGCCGGTCTGCTACTACTGTCTAGTTTCTTACTACCAAGCGGGACTGCACAAGCTGGCTGGTGGTCTTACCCACCAGTGAGTCTGCAAGTTCCAGCCGATCAGTTGATTAACGGTCAATTTATTTGGATAGTTAGCCTAGTATTAATCGGCATCTCTTCAATTATGGGGGCTGTCAACTTTGTTACCACTATCTTTTGGATGCGATCGCCAGGGATGACATTTTTTCGGATGCCCGTCTTTGTGTGGTCAGTTTTTAGCGCCCAGTTGTTGCAGCTGATTAACTTACCTTCCTTGACAGGTGCATTGATCCTGCTGTTGCTTGACCTCTCCTTCGGTACACAATTCTTTAAACCGGAAGGAAGTGGCGATCCAATCATTTACCAACATTTATTTTGGTTCTACTCACATCCCGCAGTGTATATCATGGCGCTACCGACCTTCGGTATTATTGCGGAAGTTCTCCCAGCCTTTTCTCGCAATCCTTTATTTGGCTATCGGTCAGTTGCTCTTGCTTCTTTAGGTATTGCTGTAGTCAGCATCTTCGTTTGGGTGCATCATATGTTCACCAGTGCAACCCCCGGCTGGATGCGGATGACCTTCATGGCCACCTCAATGTTAGTTGCCATACCCACAGGTGTTAAAGCATTCGCTTGGACTGCCACAATCTGGAGGAGCAAATTGCACCTAGAGACACCAATGCTCTTTGCGATGGGAGGTGCAGCGATGTTTATTTTTGGCGGTGTCACTGGTGTGATGCTTGCCGCCACCCCATTTGATATCCACGTCAATAATACTTACTTTGTAGTAGGTCACTTCCACTACATCGTTTTTAATACAATTACAATGGCAATCTTTGCCGGAATTTACTTTTGGTTTCCCAAAATAACTGGCAGGATGTACGCCGAGGGTTGGGGTAAGTTGCATTTCTGGTTAACCTTTATTCCTGCCAATATCACCTTTTTCTCTATGCACCCATTAGGTTTGCAGGGGATGCTACGCCGAATTTCCTCCTACGATCCCCAGTATCAAGGTTGGAACGTCATCGCTAGCCTGGGATCGTTCTTACTGGGAGTATCCACACTGCCCTTTATTGCTAACATTGTCGGTTCCTGGCTATATGGAGTCAGAGCAGTTGATAATCCCTGGCACGCGACAGGATTGGAATGGACAACTTCTTCACCACCTCCGCGAGATAACTTTGAAGAGATTCCTGTTGTCAACAGACCTCCTTACGACTATGGCGATCCAAAATATTCATTCGTGGAAAATTCTGATAATGGTGAATCTCACTAGGAAATGGGGAGCAAGGGAGAAATCAATTCAAAATTCAAAATAAAAAAACTTCCGCCTTTTGCCTCCTCTTTCTCAATGACTAATGACTAATGACTAATGACTAATGATTAATGACCAAAATCATGCAAAGTCCCAGAATCCATATAGATGAAAGTCCGATCCGTTTCGATCGGTGGCGACGACGCTTACCGAATTGGTTACAGCGCTTTTTGCCAAGTGGTGGCGGAAGTCATGAAGATCATCATGGCAAAGGAATGTTTGGGTTTACTGTATTCCTGTTGTCGGAAAGTATCATTTTTTTGAGTTTTATCTTTACTTATGTTGCTTTACGACTGAATACTAATAACTGGCTACCACCTGGGGTTTCTGGGCCAGAATTGTCTAAGCTCGTGATTATTAATACGGTAGTTTTACTTTCTAGTAGCTTTGTGATTCAACCAGCAGAAAATGCCCTCAAACGAAATCAATTGAGTAAATTTCGCTGGCTCTGGTTGATAACGATCGCAATGGGAATCTACTTTTTAATTGGTCTATTAATTGAGTGGAAAAATCTCGATTTCAAGCTCACTACGGGATTAGTTGGTTCTACCTTCTATTTACTAACAGGTTTCCACGGTTTACACGTTCTAGCTGGTGTAGTGCTTCAGATAATTATGCTGATTCGCTCATTCATTCCAGGCAATTATAATAAAACTCACTTTGGTACAAGTGCGACTACTCTATTTTGGCACTTTGTTGATGTAGTTTGGGTCTTCCTTTTCTCGCTTCTCTACCTTTGGCGGGCATAAAGATTTTCAGTTCACTAAGTATTTTCAGGAGTAACTTTATGAAATTATTCATCCAAGAATTACCAGCCTCAGAACTCGCGCCAAAAGCAGTTCAAGAAACTCCCGCACCAGGTAAAGATCCACTCATTGCACGTGGGTTACAAAAAG
Organism: Nostoc sp. DedSLP03; assembly: GCF_034530815.1. Taxonomy (NCBI): domain Bacteria; kingdom Bacillati; phylum Cyanobacteriota; class Cyanophyceae; order Nostocales; family Nostocaceae; genus Nostoc; species Nostoc sp. DedSLP03. The sequence continues at coordinate 98,824 of NZ_JAVRCK010000008.1, read as the reverse complement.
AGCAATATATTGGCATTATTGGGCTAGCGATCGCTCTAATTGCTGCTGTGGGATTTTTTAGTCGCAGAGTCGAATACGCTATTGCTTTCGCTTTATTCCTCAGCGTCTTTTTAATTGCGTTATTTTTATTCGTATAGCTAATTAATCATTTGTCATTTGTCATTTGTATTTTCGCAAAAATCTTAATTGTGATTCTTGCTTTGCACCTATGCGTGAGACAGAAAATCTGATTTAAATGCGTAATACCAATTCACTAAAATTATGAAACAGATGTAAACCCTGAAAAGCTAGCTATCTTTAAGTTTTTTAATTGCGAATTGTGAATTGGTATAACATCCTGGCAAATTCATTGATTTGACAATACTTTGGAGATATTTTATGAATAGCCCAGTTTATCAAACTGTGATTCTTGGTGGTGGCTTCACTGGCTTATTTACAGCCTTACACCTGGCTCACGAACATTATCCTCGCTCTGTAATTTTGATCGATCGAAATGAAAGCTTTTGCTTTAAGCCATTACTCTACGAATATTTCAGTGGCGAGATGGATGCTTTTCAAGTAGTACCGCGTTTTACAGAATTGCTTAAAGGTAGTGGTGTAATTTTTGTTCAAGATGTAGTGGAATCGATCGACTTGCACCAACAACAAGTCAAATTAGCTTCGGGAAACTCATACAACTACAGTAACTTAGTCTTAGCTTTGGGTAGTGTTACTGCTTATCATCATCTTGAAGGTGCTAAAGAATACGCTTTTCCTTTTTGGACACAAGCAGATGCGATCGCTCTCGATCGGCATTTAGGCGATTGTTTGCAAAAAGCAATCAAAACTGAAGATCCAGAACAACGTCGTCAACTGCTAACAGTAGTTATAGTTGGTGGTGGTGCAAGTGGTGTAGAAATGGCAGCTACCCTAGCTGATTTACTCCCACATTGGTATAGCGCTATGGGAGGAAATTCTAGTGAAATCCGTGTAATATTGCTCAATCACGGCCAAGAAATTCTCAATGGTGATATTAACAATCCTCTGCGCCCAATTGCTGAGAAAGAATTACAAAAACGCACAATTCCAATTGAAATACTTACCGGAGCTGAAGCCACTACTATTCATGCCAATGCCATTGAATATAAACGCAATGAGCAAATTGAAACATTGCCAACATACACCGCAATCTGGACAGCTGGCACTTCTATTCACCCACTAATTAAAGATTTACCAATTTCTCAAGAACATCGCGATCGCCATAATCGCCTCCTAGTAACTTCTACAATGCAATTACTCGACTTTCCAGAAGTATTTGCAGGCGGGGATTGTGTAGCAGTTCAAGATAATTCACTACCGCCAACAGCCCAAGTTGCTTATCAGCAAGGAGCCAATATTGCCCAAAATCTAAAAGCATTAGCTTTAGGCGAAAACCTCAAACCAGTAAAGGTAAATATACGCGGAACTCTCTTAAAATTAGGGTTAAATGATGCTGCCGCTAACCTTTTCAATATTTTTGAAGTTGCAGGAGAATCCGGGCATTTAATTCGTCAAGGAACTTATTTAACGCTATTACCAACACCAATTCATGACTTTAAAGCAACAACTGAATGGGTGGATGAAGAGATTTTCCATCACCATCTCGATCCTCATGATGTGGGCAAAAAAGTTGTTCAAGGAGTAGAGGTGGTTGGCGCAGGAGTTATGGGCGTTTTAGCTGCCAGAAAATTATTGAAAATGTTGGGTTCGGAGGATAAAAGAGATTAGTACAGTACGGCGTAAATAAACCACGCATTCAAAACCGAATGGCACGCTTGTAAAGCCCAAACACTTATTGTATCCTCGTTCCCAGCCTAGAGGCTGGGAACGAGTTCCAAGAGGCTCTGCCTCTTGTCAAGAAAGAGGAGGCTCCGCTTCCGAGAATGGTTTCCCAGCCTGGAGGCTTGTTCTAGTTGGGAGCCTCCAGGCTCTTAACCAGTTGGGGCAAGGACTGTATCTTAACAAGTGTGCCATTCCATTCAAAACCAATGAAATGCTTACGCTATATTAATTTTTAATTTTTAATTTTTAATTCCGCCTTGCGGTACTAGCACAATTTCGTGCGACATAAATTTTAATACATTTAGTCATGGTTTTGTCACAATTTTGCAATAGCTTTGTCAATACGACGTGTGATGCTATAGCTCTGGCTTCGGAAATAGTCTCAGACTAGACCCACACACCAGAATCTACAGAAGAGAATCACTTAAGGCACAGTACCTTATGAAGATGATTCTTCAAATAGAAATTGCAAAATCTCATACAGTTGTAAGGAACAAGAAAATGAATTGGAAAGTACTTGCTTTGCTCCCTGCGTTGACTCTAGCTACTGCTGTACCTGCTTACTCTTTAACTAATAATAAAAGCCAAAATTCGGCTACTGCTACCCACATTGCCCAAAGTACTCAGCAAGGCAATACCATGAAAAAGCCTAATGCTGTACCAAAGCTTAGTGCCAAGCACAAGTCTAATCATATGGCAAAGCGTAGTACTGGTACTGTACTGACAGTAGGCAGCAAAGGAGAGACAGTGAAAACTGTTCAGAATTCTTTAAAACAGCAAGGATTCTATACGGCAAGTGTAAATGGTGTGTTTGATAATAAGACTCGTGCAGCTGTGATCAAATTTCAGAAATCTAAAGGATTAAGAGCAGATGGAATAATTGGACATCGAACTTTAGCCGCTCTTAAATAAAATTGTTTACTAATATCCTCATTGCTAAAACGCTGTAAAGACAAAAGGCTAGGAAAGAAATTCTAGCCTTAAAATACTAACCCAACTTTATTCTATTCTATCTGTGTAGGTCGGGGAGCCACTACATTGTCGAGTCAGCGCGGTTTTCTCTACTTGTTCCCTTTTAGCGTTCTTGTTCAAGATGCTTAAAAAATTCCTTTAGTAATTGATAGCAATTGTTCGTAATTCGTTGGTGTATCAATATCTATATCCCCTAATGGAAACGGAATAGAAAACACTTCATTCAGGTGATGATTAATAACTTTTTTTGCTCCTGAAGTTTCCTTTAAAGCGGCAAGTTCTGAAAAAAATGTCTGACTGAAGAGAGCAGGTACACCTAATGTATCTCCATATTCACAAGCAATAATCGGTTTTTTTGTCAAATAATATGTATCAACAAGTTGATTGATAATTTGGGTAGAAACAAATGGCTGGTCGCAAAGTGTAATAACTACTGCTTCTATTTTTTGCGGAAGATTGTTTAACAATTCAATACCACTCTTGATTGAGGTACTCATTCCACAAGCCCAATTGGAGTTTTTAACTACTTTAACAGGAAGTTGTTTAATTTGGGGATGAATCTGTTCTGCGTTGGCTCCAAGTACTACTACCACAGGTTGACAAACTGAAGCGATCGCTATTTCTGTAATATATTGTAAAAAACTACGCCCTTGGTAAAGCAATAGTTGTTTTGGTGTACCCATCCTAGTAGATGCACCAGCAGCAAGAATCATAACGGCTATGGTTGATTTCTCGTTGTCTATAGCAGTCATAAAAACTATGGGGTAAGTAGCAAGTTTGAGTTGCTTTCATCGTATTGGTGAATCGGTTGATTGCGATTTTTTAAAAAATTACCATTGCGGTTTGTTAGCACTGCTTGAATTTCTGCAATAATCGCGATCGCTATTCCTTCAGGTGTATCTGCTCCGATATCAATCCCAATCGGGCCATGCAATCTGGTTAATTGTTCAGTAGTATAAACCATTCCTTGCGAACCTAAATCTGCAAGCAATCTTTCAGTACGTGCTTTTGGGCCTAAAACCCCTATGTAACGTGCGGGAGATGGCAGCAATGTTTGCAAAATTTCCAGGTCATCAAGATAATTATGCGTCATCACTACGGCAACTGTCTTGGCATCTATAAATACCTGTTTTTGGACAATTTCTCGCCGAGTCAGAATCACATCACAAGCTATTGGAAATCGCGCTTTAGTTGCCTCATTAGCACGACAATCGACTACAGTAACGTCCCAACCTAATGCTTGAGCAAACTGTGCTACGGGTACAGCATCATAACCTGCACCAAATATAACTAAAGGCGTGGGTGGTTGGATGACTTCAATAAAAACTTCTGCACTGCCTAAAGGTAACTGATAGTTTTTTACACTAGACTTTTGATTAGTAAAAGCTGCTTGAGTATCTACTTGCAGAGATTGAATTAAATTTGGATCTTTGATGTCAGCGATAATTTTGCCATCAGGATACAGCAGTAAACGCGACCCAAGTTTCACATCTACCTCGCCTTCCAAGGCAAAGACTGTAGCAATAATACCTAAATGTTTTCGCTCAAAGCACTCTTGCATAAAAGCGATCGCATTTGGTGAACTTTCTTTTTCCAGACGTTCGATCAGAACTTGCACTGTCCCATTGCACCCCAAACCAAAGCCCCAAAGAATATCTTCTGAGGCGGTGTTATCGTAAGTCACAACAATTGGTTCGCCGTCCGACATTCGTTGTTGAGTATGCTCAAATACATCATTTTCCAAGCAACCAGCGCTGATTGTTCCGATCGTCCGACCTGTATCTGTCATCAACATTTTGGCACCTGGTCGGCGATAGGTTGAACCTTGAGTTTTGACTACAGTCGCAAGAAAAGTAACTTCACCATTTTTTTGACTTGACTGGAAGCCTTCTAAAATTGCTTGTAATTCGTTCATTTGTTTCTGTTTCTAGCAGTTTATGAAGTTGAGTAGGCAGTCTCAATGCAAACAATATGATGACTGTGCCATTGTGCATCGCTGCTAGTGTCAAACACTCCTGAGATTTGCTGTTCTTTAACGATTACAGTATATACGTTAGATTGAGGTGCGTTCCCAGTGTTATGCTATCCAAGATAAACGAAAACATCACTGAAATCATGCCCCAGAGGATAGTTGTCAACTTTAGTTATTTATCTATCACAAGAGTTAGCACGAAATACTGATTTTCCCTAAATTACAGTTTTGGCAGAGTACTTTAAACTTGTTGCAAAAGTCTTAATTTGAGACTCTTTATTTTTATAAGAAGTCTATTGTGTTTAGTTAAAATATCTATCTACAGGCTGAATTTAGTTTGAACATTTAGCTGGCATTCAATCCGAAAGATGCACATTTTGTTTGGAAAAAATGGCGTTGCCTACACCCCCGCAGATAACCTTTCAACGGTTAAGTTGCATGACTACGGAAACAACCCCAATCGAATCCATAATTGCCGTGCTGCTACCTGAGCAGGACTGTTCATCGTCAAATACTCTACTGTAACTTCTCCAACTGGAGTCATTCCCCTAATTTTGCCAGATTCAACATCAACCTGAAAATGTTCACTCCACTGATTTTCTTTTGGATGAAATAACCGAACTTCAGTATTGGAATCAGGCAAAGTGCCATTGATGCGAGTTCCTTTACGGAGATTACAGGAGCGACACGCAAGGGCTAGATTTGCTTTATTATTTGCACCTTGCCGAGAAATTGGAATAATATGCTCCACCTCAAACGGAAAATTGAAAACAACTTCAGGAGCTTGGCAATACTCACAACGATGGTTAGCACGCCCAGCGATCGCAGTATAGTACGGATTCATGAATTCTCTGGCTGCATCAACGCAGCAGTACGGGCTGTCGCCGCTCTCAATTCAGCCTCAACCAAGTCATCCAGCTGTGCCTGTTGTTCTGGTAGCAATTCTTGTCCCCGATCCCGTGCCGATCGCCATAATCTCATCAACTCTGATAACCGTTTTTGTTGCTGGGCACTAAAGAATGTGTCAGGACGAAAGCTTTGAATGACTAGTAGCGCACTAAACTCAGTCTCACCCAACTGGGCAGTTAACGCATCTAAAGCTTGCCCCGCAGTTTTGCCAACCGAATGTTTATCTCCTGCAATCGCACGATAGGATTTCTCACCGCTAGCGTCTCTTGTTGGTAAAATTGCTACAGTAGTCATACTTCTAGCCTCAAGTGCTGCCTCAAATTATAGCTTTCCGCCACACTTTAGCTGATAGCAAATAAATTGCGATCGCGCACGGACGCTGATTTTTATCGCACTATGTGGCGGGTATTATCTTCTTTTTTATTCGACCTATTTAAAAATAGGGGCTTTATACCTTTTGGGGAAAAGTTTTTTCTTTTTCCCTTATCCGCAAATCCATTCCCCTCTTCTTCTTGGTAAATAGGATAAACATTAAGCTTTGGTTAAAAAATATAATTTTAATTGTAGAGCGTGACACTTTCTACCTTAAAATATGAATCGAATTTCATATGAATTGCTATTTATTTGCGAGAGCAGCAGTTGTTAATCTTCGCTGAACACGAGAGCGTTCGTCCTTGACGTTGCCGGAGGCATCGCTGCAACCTAACTTCGGAAACAAGAAAAACTTATTCCTTTAGAGGCAATGAAAAACAGTAGCAAGAAGCAGGTTGACTGCGTAGAAAAGTTGAAGGTACTGGCAGATGAAACTCGTTTAGCAGTATTAGAACTCTTAATCGATAGTCCCAAACACGTGGGAGAGATGAATGCAATTTTGGGATTGGAACAAAGCCTACTATCCCATCATTTACAAGTTCTGCGTCGCTCCCAGTTGGTTGTGCCCTCGCGTGATGGAAAAACAGTTCTCTACCGTCTGGCTCCAGAGGTGGAAATAACTACAGGCAAAGCTTTGAATCTTGGCTGTTGTGTCCTCTGTTTTAATTAAAAACCCTAATTCGGGTTGAAAAGTAACTAATGAAAAATTCTCAAATCTTACCTCTGGCAATTGGGTTGGCTACCTGTATTTGGTTACAAGGCTGTTCATCAGCGAATCGAGATGCAAATAATCCAAATCAGCTTCAGGGAAAACTAGTACTTACAGGCTCCAGTACAATTGCGCCGTTAGCGGCTGAAATTGGCAAACGTTTTGAATCTCAGCATCCAGGTGCGCGAGTTGATGTGCAATCAGGGGGATCTTCGCGTGGGGTTTCTGATGCTCGTCAAGGTGTCGCTAATGTTGGCATGGTTTCCCGTGCCTTGAAGCCAGAAGAAAACGATTTAAAAGCATTTTCTATCGCTCGTGATGGAGTGACGGTAATTCTTTACAAAGACAATCCAATAAAATCGCTCAACGATAAGCAAGTTGTAGATATTTACACAGGCAAAGTGACGAACTGGAAACAAGTGGGAGGTAAAGATGCAACGATTACAGTTGTTAATAAAGCCGAAGGACGTTCCACTTTAGAATTATTTACCCATTATTTCAAACTGAAAAATACAGACATCAAAGCCCAAGTAGTAATTGGTGACAATCAGCAGGGAATTAAGACAGTAGCAGGAAACCCGAATGCAATTGGTTATGTATCGATTGGATCGGCAGAAAATAGTGCAGCCAATGGAGTAGCTATTAAGCTGCTACCTGTAAATGGGATAGCTGCAACAACAGCTAACGTGCAGAATGGGACTTTTCCGATTTCTCGTCCACTTAACTTAGTAACTAAAACCCAACCTCAAGGATTGACAAAAGCATTTCTTGATTTCGCGCAATCACAACAGGTAAATGACATTGTTCAAAAGCAAAACTTTGTCGTCGTCTCCAAATGACTTTTGGTTAATCTGGATACTGCGTTTTCTAGGGATAATAGCAGGAGCGATCGCACTTTTAATTATCGTCTTTCTAATTCTGGAGTCTCTACCAGTCCTCAATCATGTCGGAATAACACGTTTTTTTACAGACTCTTCTTGGAACCCAACCGCCGGATTATACAATCTCTTCCCGATGTTATTGGGTACATTTTTGGCAATGGTTGGCTCAGTAGCGATCGCGACACCAATCGGAATTCTATCTGCGGTTTTTTGTCAATTTTACGCCCCACCAGTAATAGCTCGGTTATACCGTCGCTTAATTGAACTCTTAGCAGGAATTCCTTCTGTAGTCTACGGTTTTTGGGGATTAGTGGTGCTGGTTCCGATGATTGGTAGGATACATCCACCGGGGCCAAGTTTACTCGCGGGTATTGCCATTCTCACAGTGATGATTTTGCCAACAATAGCGCTTGTAGCCGATGCTAGTTTAGCGAAAGTCCCAACTTCCTATCTTCAGGGAGCAGCAGCTTTAGGATTATCCCGTTGGGCAACTATCTCTAGAATCGTGCTTCCTGCTGCCAAATCTGGATTATTCACAGGCTTAATTTTAGAAACAGGTCGAGCAATTGGCGAAACAATGGCTATTTTGATGGTGTGTGGCAATGTAGTCCAAATGCCAAAAAGTATATTTGATCCCATCCGCACGTTGACGGCAAATATTGCTCTGGAAATGGCTTATGCCACAGCAGACCACCGTTCGGCGTTGTTTGTTAGCGGTTTAGTTTTGATGGGAATGATTTTGCTGTTAGTTGCGGTTGCAGAAGTCATCAGTCAAGGAAAAATATATGGGTAAACCTGTTGTAAGTCTTAAAGATTGGTTGCCAACAATCATTGTTTGGACAACTGCTGCCCTAGTTACTGGTATCTTTCTTTGGATACTCAGTGATATCCTTTGGCATGGTATAGGACACTTGACGTGGCAATTTCTGACAACTGAACCAGAAAATGCTGGTAGAGAAGGGGGAATTGCCAGCATTCTGGTTTCCACTTTTCTGATTATGGCAGTGTGTATGGCGGTTTCTATCCCTATTGGTGTTGGTACAGCCGTTTTACTGGCAGAATTCACCCCCGTGGATAGTTGGTTTGGTGGGTTGGTGCGGCGTAGTTTAGATGTACTGGCAGGAGTTCCTTCTATAGTTTTTGGGTTGTTTGGCAACGTCTTCTTTTGTCAAGTTTTGGGGCTGGGATTTTCTATTTTGTCGGGAGGATTGACCTTGGGATGTATGGTGTTACCAATCTTGATTCGCTCTACAGAAGAAGGATTTCGCGCTGTTCCCAATGAGTATAGATTGGGAGCCGCAGCCCTTGGTTTTTCCCGCACAACAACGCTATTTCAACTGTTGTTACCTGCTGCTGTCCCTGGTTTGGTTGTGGGATTAGTGCTGGGTATTGGTCGAGCGATCGCAGAGACGGCGGCTTTAATTTTTACTAGTGGTTACGTAGATAGAATGCCAGAATCACTGCTAGATTCCGGGCGTGCGCTTTCGATTCATATTTTTGATTTATCAATGAACGTCTCTGGGGGAGATGCCAATGCTTACGCCTCAGCATTAGTCTTGCTGGTATCACTGCTGCTGATTAATGGTACAGCAGCATGGATTGCAGATCGTTGGTTGCACAGGAGAATTTTTTCTGGATGAAATCAGCAAATATTGCTACTGGAATTGTCGAACCGTTGATTGAAACGGAGAACTTAACTCTGCAATACGGGCAAAAAACTGCATTTGCTAATGTCAATTTGAGTGTGAATCTAGGGGAAATTTTGGCATTGGTGGGGCCTTCTGGTTGTGGAAAAACTAGCTTTTTGAGTTGCCTAAATCGTTTAACAGATATGATTCCCCAGTGTCGAGTCCAAGGGCGGATTCGTATAGGTAGTTTAGACGTGCTAAATACCAAAACGAATGCAAACGCGCTCCGGCGGCAAGTTGGGATGATTTTTCAAAAGCCTAATCCTTTTCCTTTATCAATTTGGAAAAATCTGGAATTACCTTTGCGAGAACATGGTATCCGTAAAGAACAAATCGATGCGATCGTCGAGACAAGCCTGAAAGATGTTGGACTTTGGGATGAAGTCAAAGACCGACTGCAAACCTCTGCTTTAGGACTTTCTGGCGGACAACAGCAAAGGTTGTGCATAGCTAGAGCCTTGGCTTTGCAACCAGAAATCCTGTTATTGGATGAACCTTGTAGCGCCCTCGATCCAATTGCCAGTGGAATAGTTGAAGACTTAATTACTAGTTTGCGTCAGCGTTATACCTTGCTGATTGTGACGCATAATCTAGCGCAAGCCAAGCGCATCGCCGATCGAGTTGCTCTGTTCTGGGTGCAGTCAGCTGTTGGGCAATTGATTGAGTCAGGTACAGTAGAGCAAATTTTTGAGTACCCCCAACATCCCTTGACAGCAGCTTATGTCACGGGTGCAAGGGGTTGATTTGAAAAATATAGAAATAGAGAATTTTATGTTATCATTCGTGCCGCAGGAAATGAAAGACCCTGCTCCTTACCATCTATTGACAAGCATCGTTGCTCCTCGCCCAATTGCCTGGGTGTCTACAATTAGTGCCTCTGGAATTGCCAATCTTGCCCCGTATTCGTTTTTCAATGCAGTAGCAGGTTTTCCACCAACTATTATGTTCTCAGTCGCATATCGTAGACATGAGTCAAAAGAAAAAGATACGTTACGCAATATTCATGAAGTTGATGAATTTGTGTGTCATGTGGTCGATGAAACACTGTCTCAGGCAATGGCTCAAACCGGAACAGAATTTCCCTATGGAGTTAACGAGTTTGAAAAAGCAAACTTAAAAGCTATTCCTGCTACAGATGTCCGACCATTGCGGATTGAAAGCTCACCTGTGGCAATGGAGTGTAAAGTCACACAAATAGTTCCAGTGGAAGGAACCAATAATGTGATGGTATTGGGTCGAGTGTTACGATTTCATGTGCGTGAAGACTTATACCGCCAAGATTTGGGGTTAGTTGATACTGTAAGGATGCAGCCGATTACGCGCTTAGGTGGCCCAGTTGAGTATACAAAGATTGGGCAACTATTTGAGATGACAACTCCAAAGGTATGAGCGGATGTTAATTAACAGGAGTTGCACGTAGGTTTTTTGTAGCTTGTAAAATTCACCCTTAACTTATATCCTAGATTCGCTATTGTTGAAAATAAGCCGATTGGTTTTCAAGCCAATCTGGACATTCAACTTGTTTAACGTGAGTTCGAGAGTGCTATTTTAACCTCTCCCCCACCCCCTCTCCTACGAGGATCTACGGTGTACACACAAGTCTCTCGATCTGCAACTTTGTTGCATCGCCTTGCACGTTTGTTGTATCAACTCGCACCTTTGTTGCATCGCCTTGCACGTTTGTTGTATCAACTCACACCTTTGTTGCATCGCCCTGCACCTTTGTTGCATCGACTCGCACCTTTGTTGCATCGCCCTGCACGTTTGTTGTATCGACTCGCACCTTTGTTGCATCGACCTACAAAAATTAACCCACCCTATGTTCCGCAGCAACTTTAAAAGACTTGTGCGTACACCGTAGCCAATATATTGGGGGATTAAGGGGGGTAATTGACTTGTGTGTACACCGTAGCCTACGAGCAGAGGGGAGCAAAAACCCTTTCATCTCGTTACTCCTTCCTCTCCTTACCCAGACGCTACGCGTTCGCCTTTTAGGAAAGGAGGCTGGCCGGGAGAGGTCTGTCGAACTCACGTTTGTTTAAGAATATCCTGTTTTCAGTCTTTTCTAAGCTTGTGCTTCTTGGGATTAGCGAGCATAAATCATGTGAGAAATAACTGGGGGTTCATCGCCTTGATGAAAGGCAAAAACCTTTTCGCGAATTTCTCGATCTGCCACCGTAAACCGCTCATATTGACGTAAATGATCTACCCAAGACTCGACGATAAACGTCTCTAAGTAGCGATTTGGCACAGATGTATCGTGAAAGATGCCCCAGCGAATCGCACCATCTCGTAGCCGCACCACGCGTAGGGCATGAATTTCAGTAATGAATTCCTTTGCTTGAGTTGGGTCAATACAATATTCAAGTGTGACTAAAACTGGCCCTTGTTCTGGTTGCAATTCAATCACTACCAGCGGTTCTGCTCGCCGTAATGCTGGGCCTAAATCCAGTTTTCCTGATAGCAAGCGATAACGCCGCGCTGTAAAGGTTCCCCCTACTAAGCCGATCGCAGCAATGAATAAGGCAGTCCGCATACCCCAATGCTCTGCTGCTACACCCCAAACAATACTACCAATTGCTGAACCTCCTTGAAATACCATTTGATAAGTTCCTAGTGCCCGCGCCTGCACCCAAGCGGGAACCGCAAGCTGCACTGTAATATTCAAGCTGGATGTCATACTTGTCCAGGCAATTCCCGCCGCTAGCAAAGCCAGCAACACCAAAGGTACGTTGTGAATGAATGCCAGAATTAAGGTCGCAACTGCAAACACCAGAGTTCCGGCAATCACAACTCCATCGGCTGTGAGATGTTGACGCACTTGTGGCAGCAAAATTGCACCGAAAATCGCCCCCAATCCAAAGCAACCGAGTAGTAAACCATACCCACCTGCTCCTTGTTGCAAATCTTGTTGTGCTACCAAAGGCAGCAAGGCTAACAAAGCACTTGTGCAACTGGTTAAAACAGCCGCACGAATTAACACGGCTTGCAGGGCGGGAGAAAAACGGACATAGCGAATACCAGCTCGCACAGAACCCAATACTCGCTCTGCGGGCAGGGCGCTTTCATAAAGCGGTTGGCGCTGCCAACGATACAGGATGTAAATCACCCCGATAAAAGAAAGGGCATCAATCAAAAAGACGACTCCCGCATTTGCCGCCACCAATATAAAACCTGCGATCGCCGGCCCAACTGCTCTGGCAATGTTAAACCCAGCACTATTTAATGCGATCGCAGCCATTAGTTCCGATCGCGGTACTAATTCTGGTACAATAGCTTGCCAAGCTGGGCCATTCATTGCCGCTCCCAAGTTAAGCAAAAACGTCAGCGCCAACAGTGACCACGGTGTAATCTTACCTGCAAAAATCAATCCACTCAAGATCATTGCCGCAACCAGCATCCAGAATTGCCAAAACAGCAGTAACCGACGGCGATCGAAAATATCTGCCGTTGCTCCGGCTGGTAATCCTAACAACAGCACTGGCAAAGTTGCGGCTGTTTGCATCAGTGCCACCAACAGAGGAGAGGTGGTGAGAGAAGTCATTAACCAAGCTCCCGCCGTGTCCTCCATCCAACCGCCAATGTTGGAGACAATCGAGGCAATCCAGCGATCGCGAAACAAAGATTTACGGAGCGGACTCCAAGCAGAGGTTGTCATAACTGCGGTATGCACATCTTACTTCAGCATTCGCGGAGCGGGGCCACGAGTGGTATCTAATCCTGACACACGAGGTAGAGCGATGGTTTTGCCTGTATGTGCTGCTTCGTAAATCACTGCCATTAATCTTTGGTCTTGCAAACCTTCTTCCCCTGGTGTATGAGGTTGCTTGTTGTGAATCACACAATCTGCCATGTGATCGATTTCCAAGGCGAACTGATTCTTCTCACCTATGCGCACTTCGCTAATGTTTTCTGCCATGCTGTTGGTTGGGGATTTGCGCGAAATCATCATTCGCAAGCCATTGTAGGAGAACGCCGGATCGAGTTGTCCCCAAGCATCAGAGCCGAAAACGCGAAACCGCCGCCCTTCGTGAAAGCCGTAGCTAGTGGAGCAAATCCCTAGTATCCCACTGGGAAACCGCAGCTGGAAGGTGACATTTTCTTCAACTTCTTTGAAGCGCGGATCGCCGGGAGTGCTGAAGATTTGAGCGCTAATTGCGATCGGTTCCTCTCCCGTTAAATAGCGAGTTGCATTCAAGCAATAAATTCCTACATCCGGTAAAGAGCCACCTCCAGCTAAGGCGCGTTTCAATCGCCACTGATTTAAGTCACCTCCCTGGTTTTGTCCGTTATCTGCCTGAATCACCTTCACAGTTCCCAATTCTTTGCTACGGATCATCTCAATCATGGCGCGATGGTGCGGCTCATATTGGCAGCGATAAGCAATCATCAGTTTGCGATCAGCTTGTTTGCACGCGTCGATCATTTGTTGAGCATCTTCGACTGTGGTTGCCATTGGCTTTTCACACAAAATATGCTTTCCAGCTTTCGCACCACGCACCGTATATTCCCGGTGCATACTGTTAGGCAGTACGATATAAATCACATCAACGTCTGGATTGTTGCGGAGATTGTCGTAATTCTGATAGTTGTAAACGTTCTGCGGTTTGATGCCATACTGCTGGGCAACAAGATTTGCTTTGGCAGCATCACCACTCACTAATGCAGTTGGCTTTGCTAGTTTACATTCTGCAAAGGCAGGCATGATTTCTTCTAATGTCAGTCTGCCAAGTCCAACGATCGCAAATCCCAAACGTCGCTCTGGAGGTAATGCAGTTGGTGGCCCACCCGTATCAACCTCAGTTTTTTCTGAGATGGGTGGAAACTCAATCTGAGGCGGCAACTCGCCTTTGCGGGGAGTGGCTTGTCCTGTTGGCTGTTGGGCAGTAACCTCTTCGCCCATACTACCAATTGCGGCGGCAGAAACGGCTCCTAATCCAGTTGTAGTTAGAATCTGCCGACGAGAAATTTTTCCTTTAAACAATTTAGACATCGTGGTTCCTTAAAATTCTCCTGAATGACGAAATTTTGGGCTTACAGCAGAAATCATGTATTTGAACCACATCTGTCATCGGGGCACAGCATTAGACTTCTTGGCATAAGTCGGGGAAAGGGTAAAGGGTAAAGGGATGGAATTTCCTCTTACCCTTTTCCCTACAATGCCAAGAAGAAATGCTTAACTGAACTCTATTGCCTTACGGGGTAGTAGTTGGAGTTGGGGTGTTAGTTGGAGTTGGGGTGCTAGTTGAACTTCCAGGATTAATAAGGGAACGAACTTCTTGCAGGTGGTCTTGGAGAATTGGTAGAGTTTGACCGGCAAATGTTTTCACGTCTGCATCTTGTCCTTGTTCAGCTTCAGTTTGAAATAGAGAGACATCTTTTTCATGATCTTGAAGCATCTGATTCAAATATTGGCGATCAAAGTTAGTACCAGAAAGTTTGGATAAACGTTGCTTTACTTGCTGATTTTTAGTGCCAATAGTAGTTGGCAGCGTGACACCTTTTTGAGTCGCCAACTGTTTGAGTTGATTATTTGCCAGGGTATGATCTTGAACCATACGCTGTCCATACTGTTTTACCGCATCGCTAGTTCCACGTTGTGATGCTAATTGTCCTAGTTGGACTTCTGCTAAACCACCTTGAGCGGCTTCAGTTATGAACTGTCTGTCTGCCGAACTGAGGTTATTTTGCCCTGATGGAGTTGGTGAGGTAGTTGGTGAGGTAGTTGGGGATGGACTCTCAGTTCCTTGTACAGGTACAGCAACTGGAGCTTCAGATGTAGTCTGGTCGTGCGGAGTAGTCGGCGTGCAACCAGTCGCCAGAGATAAAGCGATCGCTACTATACCAGTAGAAAATATTTTGAAATTGGACATAATTAGTGTTCTCCTTGGATAAAGCTATACTTTGAAACGTTGAATGAAAAACTAAGGGCGATCGCACAGTTGAGTAAGCTACAAACAAAGCTGATTAATGTGAAGTAGATGCCGCTGGTGCAAATTGTGTAAATAAATTCAAGATTTATCGATTGAATGCAGGTATATCATTTGGTTGAGTTCTGTTTGGGCGAGGAGCAGTTGCAAAAATCCTTCTGAAACTGTAATGCTGCCACTAATCTCGAAGCAGAAGCAGTTTTTAACAAGCTGCGTCTACTAATTTCCATAATTGTCTCCTACAAGCACCACCAACAGGAATGAGCCGTATATTATCACTGCTATCTGGCACAGAGACTCTAGCTAAGGTGTGCTTTTAAATATATTCCGCAAGATGCATTCACAATGCAAATCGATGCATTCTTAATGCAAGCCAATGCATTTACAAGGGTAAACAAAAAAAGGTGTGGGAGAATAGTTAGTGGGCGTTATCCGCTAACTATGCTCAAGGTGCTAGGCATAGTGACTTTGGCACTGCCGTAGACAATAGAGTAAAAGCCTTCTTCGATAAGTATCTACGTAGGCAGCGCGTAGAGGTTTTGATTGCAACGATCAATTGGCGTAAGTTTTAGGAGAACTAAGATGACAAATGACCTAAATTCATACTTACCTGTACCAACTAAACGAAAATTCGCAGCCACTTTCGGTGTAGTAAGACCAATTAGCTTTTGGGTACAGTTAGCATTAGGCACTGTTTCTATCTTGGCTTTGTTACTGGCTATATTTAGCCGTAACGTCACTGCCCAAACAACGACAAATTCGGTTATGGGTTTTGGAGTATTTTTGGGAATTATTGGAATTTTAGTGCTGTGTTTCCGACTCTACTGGATGAACCGCTACAGGCGTTTAAACAAACTTTTACAGTTGCCTAATCGAGAATTACATCCAAGTAAACAGGACGTAATTCAAGTATTACAAATTGGGTTAATTGTCAGTTTTATAGGGCTATTTTTAGCTTTTTTAGCATCTGAAGTGACTGTTATTGCTGTATTAGCGAAAACGCTAGCTCTGCCTCAAACAATAGGAGTCTATAGACCTGAAAATGTCATTCGGTCTCTAGATGTTTTTGTGGTTTTGGCCAATGTCAATCTGATTGGCGCTCACTTTGTCGGAGGCGCTACTTCACTTGGGCTGCTTAACTGGTTAGAGCAATAGTCACCAAAGCAAAAAGTCAGTTGCGATGGCGTAACCGACTGCTAGAAGGGATCGCAAGTTATCAACTTAATTGAGTTTAGAAATTAGCGATCGCCAATCGTATGATTGAGGTTTCATCGTTTCGGCGATGCCTACGGTGGTCACTGAGCGGCTGGTGAGCGGAGTCGAACCATGCCGTTGGCGCAGCCTTTCGTAAAGAAGTGCTGGCTACGCCTACGCATTTGCAGTATTCGGCCTTGCAGTTTATGAGAGATGCGATCGCTCCCTCTTCTATCTTCCTTTGCGCTCTTTGCGGTTCGATTCTCATGCCCCCTCATATCCAAAGTACAGTAAAAAATAGAGCGTAGGGGGTAGCCCGTTTATGTACTTGACACCACTTTGCGGGGCGCTAAAAAGCCAAGGACAATTGCTACCAAGAATAATGCTGGAACATCACCAAACAGGTGTCCCTGTTCAACAGGGTCAATTACTGCATGTACCGCCATAATCAGCCCGTGGACTGCACTTGATATAACGGTGAACCAGATTAAACTGAGGTGAGCTTCTGGTTGCTTTGAAGCTAACAGCAAAAAGACACCAAGCGTCGCATAAACACCAATAATCATCTGTTCGTATTCGTGCTGACCTGGTTGCCATAACCAGCCTGATGCCCAGACCTGAGTTAGCGGATATATAAGTAGAAAAGCTATACCAACAAGAACCAGAGCGATTTGTAAGTAGCGATCGCGCTCATCCATTGCTTTAACCTCCCCTATTTTCTAGTGCAGTCTTTACTAACAAAACTGCATCATTTTCTGATTGTATTCCGACTAGTGACACTTCAGCTTTAGAGTGTTAGAAATTTTAATGCTTCTCATGGTTTTTAGTGTCGTCTTACGGTTTTGTAATTGCATCGGTCTGT